>NZ_JBVJMN010000087.1:0-27043 GCF_055584185.1 Streptomyces sp. NPDC104202
CACCCTCCAAACGACAAGGGCTGTGGGGGGGGGGGGTGCCGCTCCTTCCCCCCCCCCCCCCCCCCCCCCCCCCCCCCCCCCCCCCCCCCCCCCCCCCCCCACGGTCGTCCTGCGCCCCTGGATCAGTACGACTTCGGCAGCCCCAGGGTGTAGTGCGAGACGAAGTTGAGGATCATCTCCCGGCTCACCGGGGCGATCCGCGCCACCCGGGAGAGCGTCAGCAGCGAGGCGAGCCCGTACTCGGTCGTCAGGCCGTTGCCGCCCAGGGTGTGGATCGCCTGGTCGACGGAGTGGGCGCACGCCTCGGCGGCGGCGTACTTGGCCATGTTGGCGGCCTCGCCGGCGGCCATGTCGTCCCCCGCGTCGTAGAGTTCGGCGGCCCTGCGGGTCATCAGCCGGGCGAGTTCGAGCTCGATGTGGAGCCGGGCGAGCGGGTGGGCGACGGCCTGGTGGGCGCCGATCGGGGCGGACCACACCTGCCGGGTGCGGGCGTAGTCCACGGCCTTGTCGAGGGCGTACCGGCCGAGGCCGGCGGCGAAGGCGGCGATCATGATGCGTTCGGGGTTCAGTCCGGCGAAGAGCTGCTGCAGCCCCGCGTCCTCCTCGCCGACCAGCGCGTCGGCGGGCAGCCGCACGTCGTCCAGGACGAGTTCGAACTGCTTCTCCGGGGCGCCGAGTTCCATCGGTATCTCGTGGTGCACGAAGCCGTGGGCCTCGCGCGGCACGACGAACAGGCAGGGCTTGAGGCGGCCGGTCCGGGCGTCCTCGGTCCGGCCCACGACCAGGGTGGCGTCGGCCTCGTCGACCCCGGAGACGAAGACCTTGCGGCCGGTGAGCAGCCAGTCCGTGCCGTCGCGGCGGGCGGTGGTGGTCAGCCGGTGGGAGTTGGATCCGGCGTCCGGCTCCGTGATGCCGAAGGCCATCCGGGAGGAGCCGTCGGCCAGCCCGGGCAGCAGGCGGCGCTTCTGTTCCGGAGTGCCGAAGCGGCTGATGACCGTGCCGCAGATGGCGGGCGACACCACCAGCATGAGCAGCGGGTTGCCGGCGGCACCGAACTCCTCCATGACGAGGGAGAGTTCGGTGATGCCGCAGCCCCCTCCGCCGTACTCCTCAGGGAGGTTGACCCCGAGGTAGCCGAGCCGTCCCGCCTCCGTCCAGAGCTCGTCCGGCGTGCGCGGGTCGGGACCGCCGTCGCCCCGGCCGCGCGCGAACGCGGCGACGGCCTCCCGCAGCGCCCGGTGCTCGGCGCTCTCCGCGAACGTGCCGTGCCCGCTCATCGGACCAGCTCCGCGAGGATCTCGGCGGTGTGCTCGCCGTGCCCGGGGGCGGCGCCGCGCAGCGAGTCCAGTCCCGCGCCGAACAGGACGGGGAAGCGGACCTGTCGGCGCGGCTCCTCGGTCGCCGATCCCGGCAGGGTCCCGACGAGGTCGCGGGCGGCGACGTGCGCGTCGGCGAGGAACGCGTCGGCGGTCTCGTACACCGGAGCCCAGGGCAGGTCCAGGGGGGCGAGCGCGGCGCACCACCAGGCCAGGTCGCGGCGGGCGAAGACGCCGGTGAGGAGCTCCCGGATCCGTCCACGGGCGCGGGTGCGCGCCGTGCGGCGGTCGTACGCGTCGTCGTCGAGGTCGGGGAACTCGCCGGCGAAGGCCTTGCGGAAGGTCAGCCAGAACTTGTCCTCGAAGGTCGCGAGGGCGATCCGGCCTCCGTCCGCGGCGGTGAACACGTCGTTGTCGCCGGTGACCAGAGGGCTCTCGGCCGGGTCGGACAGCGTGCGCAGGGGCAGCGCGAGCGGACCGGCCCAGGCGGCGGCCGCCTCGTGCAGGGACACGTCGAGGTGCTGGCCACGGCCGGTGGCGCGGGCGGAGGCGACCGCGACCGCGGTGGAGAGGGCCGCGTACATCGCTCCGGCGAGGTCGGCGATCCTGAGGCCCACCCGGTCGACGCGCTCGCCGGGGCGGTGGGGCACGGCGAAGAAGCCGGACAGGGCGAGGAAGTTGAGGTCGTGGCCGGGCCGGGCGGCGTAGGGACCGTCCTGTCCGAAGCCGGTGATGGAGCAGAGCACCACCCGCGGGTTGGCCTCGCGCAGCCGCTCGTAGCCCAGGCCCATGGCGTCGAGGACGCCGGGACGGTGGCTCTCCACGACGGCGTCGCTGCGCTCCACCAGCCGCAGCAGGGTCTCCCGTTCGGACGGCTCGCGCAGGTCCAGGACGAGGGAGCGCTTGTTGCGGTTGAGCGCGGCGAACGTCTCCGGATCGACCAGCCGGCCGTAGTCGCCGCCGTCCGGGCTCTCCACCTTGACCACGTCGGCGCCGAGGTCGGCCATCAGCACCGTGGCGAATCCCCCGGGCAGCAGCCGTGAGAGATCGAGAACCCGTATGCCGTCCAGGGCCGGCCAGCCCGCCGTCACGTCCACCTGCGACTCCTTTCACTCCCGCGGCCTCCGGTCGAGGGCGGGCACAAGCGGGCGCACGTTACCGGCCACCGGACGGCGGGCCCTGGACGGAATCTGCACGGCTCCTGCCTCCCCCGTGCGGTTCCCTCGCCGGAGGGAACCCCTTCCAGCCGCCGGGGGATCCGGCACCGGGGGCCCGCGGGGTGGGATGGGACCAGCGCCGGACGGACCGGCAGCCCACGCCGAGGAGAGTCACCATGCAGCTCAGCACCGCACCGGCCGCCCCGCGCACCGACCTGCCGCTCGACGGGGTTCCGCACCTCGCCGCCCCGCTCGCCGAGTCGCTCCGCCCCGCGGACACCGCGGCGCCGCTCTCGGAGCACACCGTCGGCTCCCTGCTGCGCGAGGTCGCCGCCGACCGCCCGGACGCCCCGGCCCTGGAGTCGGTCCCCGACGACGGCGCCGCGCCGCGCACCTGGACGTACGCCGAGCTGCTCGCCGAGGCCGAGAGCGTGGCGGGCGGGCTGCGGGAGCGCGTCGGACTCGGCGCGCGGGTCGCCCTGTGGGCGCCGAACGTCCCGGAGTGGCCGATCGTGGCGTACGCGGCGGCGCTGGCCGGGGTGACCCTGGTGGCGCTCAACCCGGCGCTGCGGGCCGGCGAGCTCGCCCACGCCCTGCGCACCTCCGAGGCCGAGATGCTGATCCACGCCGACGCCGTCCGGGGCTACGACATGGCCGGGACGGTGGGCACGGTGGCCCCGGACATGCCCGGTCTGCGGCACGTCGTGCCGCTCGCCGCGTGGGAGTCGCTGCGGGGTACCGCGCCGCTTCCCTCGCAGGAGGACGTCGCCGCCGTCCCGGCGCAGATCCAGTTCACCTCGGGCACCACCGGCCTCCCGAAGGCGGTGCTGCTCTCGCACCGGTCCGTGGTCAACGTGGCCCGGCTGACCTTCGAGGGTCTCGGCGTCCACGACGGCGCGACCGTGGTCTCCCCGCTGCCGATGTTCCACACCGCGGGCTGTGTCATCTCCTGCCTGGGGCCGCTGTGGAGCGGCGGCGTCTTCACGCTCCTGGAGCGCTTCGACCCCAAGGTCCTCTTCGAGGTGCTGCGCCGCTCCCCCGGCGCGGTGCTCACCAGCGTTCCGACGGTGCTGACCGCCCTGAACGACGTGGCCCGCGCCGCCGACGGCGCGCCGGCCCGGCTCTCCTCCGTCCTCACGGGCGCGGCGCCGGTCCGGCCGCAGCTCATCACCGAGACCGAGGAGCTGTTCTCGACCACGGTGTTCAACCTGTACGGGCAGACCGAGCTGGCGTCCGTGGTCACGCTGACCCGGCCGGACGACACCGCAGAGGACAAGACCAGCACCGTCGGCCGCCCCCTGCCGCATGTCGCGTGCAAGATCGTGGACCCGGACACCGGCCGGGTGCAGCCGCTCGGCGTCCCCGGCGAGATCTGCGCCCGCGGCTATCAGCAGCTCCTCGCGTACTACGGCGACGCGGAGGCCACCGCCCGGAAGGTGGACGCGGACGGCTGGCTGCACACCGGCGACATCGGGTCGATGGACGCGACCGGCGCGGTCCGGATCGAGGGCCGGCTGAGCGACCTGATCATCCGGGGCGGCGAGAACATCGCGCCCGGCCCCGTCGAGTCCTTCCTCAGCACGCTGCCGGGCGTCCGCGACGCCCTGGTGGTGGGGGTGCCGGACGACCGGTGGGGCGAGATCGTCGCCGCGGTGCTGCTCCCCACGGCCGACCGCCCGGAGGGCCCGGACGTCGAGGAGTGCGTCGCCCACTGCCGCGAGCAGCTCTCGCCGCACAAGATCCCGGTCCGGTGGTACCTCGCGGACGGGCTGCCGCTGACCGCCTCCGGCAAGATCCAGAAGTTCCGGGTCCAGGAGCTGATCGCCGAGGGCGCCCTCCCCCGCCTCGACGCGCCCCGCGCCTGAACCGCCCCGCGGACCACCTCCCCCGACCTCCCGTCATCCCGCCGACGCACCCCGGAGCCCACGCCATGAAGATCTCCATGCAGCTGAAGTACGACACCGACATCGTCGCCGCGGCCGGTCAGGTCGCCGAACTGGAGCGGGCCGGCCTGGACCTGGTCTGGGTGCCGGAGGCGTACGGCTACGACGCGCCCAGCTTCATGGGTTTCCTCGCCGCCCGTACGGAGCGGATCGAGATCGGTTCCGGCATCCTCTCCGTCTTCAGCCGGACGCCCGCCCTGCTGGCGATGACCGCGGCCGGGGTCGACGCCCTGTCCGGCGGACGCTGCCACCTCGGCCTCGGCTCTTCGGGCCCGCAGGTCGTCGAGGGACTGCACGGGGTGCCGTACGCCGCCCCGGTGGCCCGGACCCGCGAGACCATCGAGGTCATGCGCGCCTTCTGGCGACGGGACGAGCCGGTGCGTCACGAGGGGCGCACGGTCACGCTGCCGCTGCCCGAGGGGCAGGGCACCGGCCTCGGCAAGCCGATGCGGCTGCTGACGGCCCCGGTCCGCCCGACCGTCCCGGTGTGGGTGGCGGCGCTGGGCCCGAAGAACGTCCGGATGGTCGCGGAGACCGCCGACGGCTGGCTGCCGCTCTTCTTCGTCCCCGAGTGGTGCGACCGGGTGTGGGGCCCGGCCCTCAAGGAGGGCGCCGCGGCCCGCGGGCCCGAGCTGGGACCGCTCCAGATCTCCGCGGGCGGTCTGCTCGCGATCGGCCCGGACGCCGAGCGGGCCCGGGAGCTGGCCCGCGGACAGCTCGCGCTGTTCGTCGGGGGCATGGGCGCGCCCGGCCACAACTACTACTACGACCTGGTCAGCCGGTACGGCTACGCGCGTGAGGCGGAGACGATCCAGCGGCTGTTCCGGGCCGGGGACAGGGCCGGGGCCGCGGCCGCCGTGCCCGCCGCGCTGCTGGAGGCCACCACGATCTGCGGTACGGAGAGTTACGTACGGGACCGACTGGACGCCTACCGCGAGGCCGGGGTCACCCACCTCCAGGTCGTGCCCGTGCCGCAGGAGGGCGAGTCCGAGGCGACGGTGGTCTCCCGCCTGAAGGACATCACCGGCTGACGGGGCGCCACCGTCCTCGGAGCACCGAAGCCCTGTCGGACCCGGATCCGTCAGCCCTCTCAGCCTCTCGGCCCCCTCGGCCCCCTCGGCCCCCTGTCGGCCCGGTCGGCCCAGCCGGCTCGGTCACCTCCGTCAGCCCACGGCGACGAACCCCGACTCGTACGCGAGGACCACCGCCTGCGTCCGGTCGCGCGCCCCCAGCTTCGCCAGGGTGCCGCTGACATGGGTCTTGACCGTCTGCACCCCCAGGAACAACCGCTCGGCGATCTCCGCGTTGGACATCCCCTGCGCCATCAGCCGCAGCACCTCCGCCTCCCGCTCGGTGAGCTGGGCGCGGGCCAGCGCGTCCCCGGGCTGCCGGGCCTGACGCCCCTGCACCAGCGAGCGGATCGCGGCGGGGAAGAGCACCGAGTCCCCGGTCGCCACCGTACGGACGGCCTGGACGATCTCGGCGGGGCGGGACCGCTTGAGCAGGAACCCCGACGCCCCTTCCCTGAGCGCCTCGTAGACGTAGTCGTCGCGTTCGAACGTGGTGATCACGAGGACCCTCGGCGGGTCGGGGACGGCGGCCATGAGGTCGCGGGTCGCGGTGATGCCGTCGACGGTGGGCATCCGCACGTCCATGACGACGACGTCCGGGCGCAGCCTGCGGACGAGCGGCACGACCTCGCATCCGTCGGACGCCTCGCCGACCACGGTGATGCCGGGGGCGTTGCCCAGGATGGCGGACATGCCGGCCCGGACGAGCTCCTCGTCGTCGACGAGGAGGACGGAGATTTCCATGATCACGATTCCAAGCGTAGGGGGAGACGGGCGCTGACGGTCCAGCGCCCCGAGGCGGCTCCGGCGCTGGCCCGGCCGCCGAGCAGCGCGGCGCGCTCCCGCAGACTGCGCAGCCCCTTGCCGGTGCCGGGGGCCTGTGGCACCTGCTCGACCAGCCGGTTGGCGACGGTGAGCCTCACCTGTTCGCCGGTGACGGCGAGCTCGACGTCCACGGGTGAACCGGGCGCGTGCTTCATGGCGTTGGTGAGCGCCTCCTGGAGGATGCGGTACGCCTCACGGGAGACGACGCCCGGCACGGCGTCCACGTCGGCGGCCGTGCGCGAGCGCACCGTGACGCCCGCCGCGCGGCTGGCCTCCAGGAGCTGTCCGATGTCCGCGAGCGTGGGCCGCACGGTGCGGACGCCCTGCTCCTCGTCCTTCAGATAGCCGAGGGTGCGCTCCAGGTCGTCCATGGCCCGGCGGCCGGTGTCCTCGATCGCCGTCAGCGCCCGGACGACGAAGTCGCGGTCGGCGTCGATGAGTTCGCGGGCCGCGCTCGCCTGGAGCACCGTGACGGTGAGGGCGTGGCCGATGGAGTCGTGGAGCTCGCCGGCGAGCCGGTTGCGGGCCAGGAGCTCGTCCGCCCGGCGCTCCGCGACCGCCAGCCGTTCGGCCGTCGAGGGCCCCAGCAGCCTGCGGGCGAGGGCGAGTTGCACGTTCCCGGCCCACACGACCAGTCCGAACGCGGCGACGAGCAGCGGCGGCACGAGGCCCAGGTACCAGATGTGGCGGTGTCCGCCGGGGACGGTGACGCCGAGGATCGTGCGCGAGCCCTCGACGGCGGGCGCGGACGCCAGCGTTCCGGTGACGGACAGCAGCTGGGCCACGACGCTGGCGACGAGCAGTCCCCACCAGCAGCGCAGCACCAGCCAGACGCTGGTGCGCCGGCGGTCGGAGAGGCTCCGGGCCGGGGCGCGACCGATGTCGTTCTCGTCGTCCGGAACGAGCAGCAGTCGTGCCTGGATCCCCTCCGCCCGCCGCGCCCCGGGCACCAGGCCGAGGAGTAGCAGGGGGACCACCGGCACGAGGGCGCAGGCCGCGAGGGTGCGCGCCAGGCTCTCCGTGATGCCGGGCCACACCAGGACGCAGACGGGCCCGACGGCCGCTCCGAGCAGCAGGTGGAGCCCTCGGGCGTAGGTACGGCCCTGGCGCAGGGCGTCGTAGAGCGTCGACGGCAGACGTCTCATGGTGGATCAACTCCCTCCCCGGGGGGAGGTGACTCCCGCCGCCGGGGGATCCGTCCGGCGCCGCCGCACGGTTGGCTTGAGGACATGAACAGGGACAACGCAACGGCGCACGGTGCGGGCGACGCACCGGCCGTCGAAGTACGCGGCCTGGTGAAGGCGTACGGCGACCGGACGGTGGTGAAGGGCCTCACCTTCCAGGTGCGGGCCGGTTCCGTCACCGGCTTCCTCGGCCCGAACGGCGCGGGGAAGTCCACGACCCTGCGGATGATCCTCGGACTGGACCGGCCCACGGCGGGCGAGGTCCTGGTCGCGGGACGGCCGTACGCCCGGCTGGTCGAGCCGCTGCGCCACGTCGGCGCGCTGCTGGACGCACAGGCGGCGCATCCGGGCAGGACCGCGCGCGACCATCTGCTCTGCGTCGCCCACGCCGGACGCATACCGCCGGGGCGGGTCGACGAGGTGCTGGAGCAGGTCGGCATGGACTCCGCGGCCCGTCGCCGCATCGGCGGCTTCTCGCTGGGGATGCGCCAGCGCCTGGGCATCGCCGCGGCGCTGCTCGGCGACCCCGCGGTGCTGATCCTCGACGAGCCGGTCAACGGCCTGGACCCCGAGGGCATCCGCTGGCTGCGGCAGTTCCTGCGGGGACTGGCGGACCGGGGCCGGGCGGTGCTGATCTCCAGTCACCTGATGACGGAGACGGCGCTCCTCGCGGACCGGCTGGTCGTGATCGGCCGGGGCCGGCTGCTGGCGGACGTGTCCATGGCCGAGTTCGCCGCGGAGCACGGCCGCTCCCGGGTGCGGGTGCGGGCCGACGAGCCGGAGCGGCTGCGTGAGGCCCTGGAACGCAAGGGGCTGCGGGTGGTGCCCGGCGACGGCGACGCGCTGGAGGTGTACGCGGCGGAGGCCGCCGACGTCGGCCGCTGCGCGGCTCACGAGGGGGCCGCCGTCCTGGAGCTGGTCCAGGTGGAGGACTCGTTGGAGGAGGCATTCATGCGCATGACCGCCGATTCGGTGGAGTACGGGGGGCGACCCCTCGGAGAGGTGGTCTGACGATGTCTGTCGACGCGGTGCTCCGCTCGGAGTGGACGAAGATCCGCTCGGTGCGTCCGGTCCTGTGGTCGCTGCCGCTGGCCGCGGCCCTGCTCGTCGGCATCGGTGCCGGCGTGACGGGGTCGACCGGCCCGGAGGAGGCGGACGGCCCCGGCTTCGACCCGGTGCAGCTCGGTTACTACGGCATCCTGTTCGCCCACGTCGTGGTGATCGCCTTCGCCGTCCTGGTGGTCGGCAACGAGTACCAGCACGGCGCCATCCGGGTGTCGCTGGCGGCGGTGCCCCGGCGCGGTCTGATGTACGCGGCCAAGCTCACCGTCGGGGCGGCGCTGGCCCTGGTGGCCGGCGCGGTCGCCTCGCCGGCCACGTTCCTCCTCTCGCAGCGTCTGCTCGGCGAGCACGGCGCGGCGCTGGGCGACGCCGGCACGGTGCGGGCGATCGTGGTGGGCGCCCTGTACTTCCCGCTGCTCGCGGTCATGTGCATGGGGTTCACGGCGATGCTGCGCAGTCTGATGCTCTCCATGGGCGTCCTGGTCCCCGTGCTGTTCCTGGTCTCCCCCGTACTGGCGGAGATCCCCGGCCTGCAGGAGCTGGCCTGGTACCTGCCGGACCGGGCGGGCCAGTACGGACTGCGGCTCGACCCCGCCGCCGCCGCGCCCTACGGCCCCATGACCGGGGTGCTGGTCATGGCGGTGTGGGCGGCGGCGGCGGCGGTCGGCGGCTGGCTGACGCTCCGCACACGCGACGCGTGAGCGTCCCGCCGCCGTGAGGGGCGCGTGAGGGGACAGGGACGGTGGGCATCGACGACCGTCCCCTCACGCCGTTCACTGTTCCCGGGCGTGGAGGCGCACCAGGGGCGAGAAGGCGTACTCCTCGCCGGCGCCGACCGGGGGTTCGAACAGCTGGTGGTCGACCAGCCGTTCCAGGAGGTCCTCCGCCTGGTGCCCGCCGCACCGCAGCACGGCGGCCGCGCCGTCCGGGGTGAACGCCCGGTCCTCGGAGCGGGCGAGGGCGCGCACGGCGTCACGGAGCACGGGATCCAGGCCCTCGTACGCGGACGTCAGCCGTTCCCGTACGGACAGGTCGCCGGCGACCAGCTCCGACAGCCGCCGGTCCTCGTCGGCCAGCCGGTCCGCCAGCCGGGCCAGGGTCCAGTGCGGGCGGGCGGCGAGCCGCATGCCCGCGATCCGCACGGCCAGCGGGATCCCGTCGCACAGCTCGGCCAGGGTCTCGGCCGCCGTCCGTTCGGCCAGCACCCGCCGCTCGCCGGCGATCCGGGCGAGCAGGGAGACGGACTGGTCGGCGGTGAAGCGCTCGACGCGGAAGTGCTGGGCGCCCTCCAGGCCGGGCAGCGGGGTCCGTCCGGCCAGCAGGGCGGCGCCGCCGGGGCCGGAGGGCAGCAGCGGGCGCACGGCGCGCTCCCCCGGCGCGTCGTCGACGACCACCAGGACCCGGCGGCCGGCCACGGCCTCCTGGTAGAGGGCCGCGAGGTCGGGCAGTCCGGTGGGCAGCCCGGACGCCGGTACGCCCAGGGCCCGGGCGAAGCCGCGCAGCGCCGTACGGACCTCGTCGGCCGCGCCGGTGCGCAGCCGGGCGTGCAGGACGCCGTCGGGGAAGTGGCGGGCGACGGCGGCGGCGATCTGGACGGTCAGGGCGGACTTCCCGACGCCGACCGGCCCGTGGAGGGCGGCGACCGGCGCCGCGCCGAACGCGGCCAGCGGCCCCTGCCCGGTCAGGTACTGACGGACCTGGAAGTGCTCCACGCGGCCCACGAAGTCCCCGACGCTCTGCGGCAGCTGGACGGAGCGCGGGGCGTCGGCACGGCCGGCGGGCCGCTCCGTGCTCACGGACCCTGCCCGGGCGTCCTCCCGCAGCACGGCCATCTGGGCCTCGCGGAGTTCGACGCCGGGCTCGATGCCGCTCTCGGCGCGGAGCCGGCGGGCGACCGCGGCGAACATCTCCAGCGCCTCCGCCCGGCGGCCGGAACCGGCGAGCGCGGCGAGCAGCCGGGCGTGCAGGCCCTCGTGCAGCGTCTCGTGCCGGGCGATCGGCCCGACCTGGGCGAGCACCTCCTCGTGCTGTCCGCGGGCGAGGGCGAGATCGGCGAGCCGCAGCGCGGAGGCGACGCGCAGCCGGCCGTGCTCGACGGCGGCGGCGTGCCGGGCCAGCCGCGGCGGGGCGCCTTCCAGCAGCCGGCCGCGCCAGAGCCCCAGCGCCTCGGAGAGCAGGGCCTGCTCGTGGACCGGGTCGTCGCCGGCGCGGGCCCACGCGGCCTCGTCCGTCAGCCGGACGAACTCCCGGACGTCGAGCCGGCTGTCCCCCTCGATCCGGAGCTCGTAGCCGCCGCCGTGCCGCACGACCGCGGTGCGGCCGACGTCGGGAAGAGCGTGCGCGTCCAGCATCAGCCGGATGCGTGAGATGTAGGTGTGGATCAACTGACCGAAGGTGTCGGGCAGTTCGCCGTCCCAGAGGACCTCGATGATCTCGTCGCGTTCGACCACCTCGTGCGCCTTGAGCGCGAGGAGTCCGAGCAGGGTCCGCTGCTTCGGCGTTCCGGTGAGCAGTTCGGCGTCGCCGCGCGTGGCGGACATCCTGCCGAGGATCTTCAGGACCAGCGGGGCGTCCTCGGGGACGTCCTCGTCGGCACCGGTGGTGACTCCGGCCTGCGCCAGCAGGGCGGGTTCGTGCAGGGCTTCGGCGATTCTGCGCAGCGATCCGGATCTCGGGGCCCTGACCCGGCCCCGTTCGATCTCACGGAGCGTCCGCAGACCGATCCCGGACTTCTCGGCGAGGTCCCGCTGACTGACCCCGTTGCGGGTCCGCGCGGCGCGGACCATGGTGGCGACGTCTCGTTCAGCCAACGCCGTCGCCGGACTACCACCCGTCATGACTCCCCCATGGCATGGTCGTTCGTTTCGCCGTCCGTCCCGTCGTGGGCGACGGACCGCGCCGGCGTGATCAGCCGCGGCTGTCCCACTCCTCGTGGGGGTCGTTGACGATCGGGCCCTCGGCCGCGATGGTGCTCGTCACGGGCGCCGTGACCTGCTGCTCGACGACGGCCAGGAGGGAGAGGCCGAGCACCGCGGTGATCGCGACGCAGGCGGTGCGCAGGGCGTGGGTGGTGGGACGGGTGGAGGTGGTCGCTCGCATGTGCTCGGTCTTCCGTTCGCTCGTCGTTCGTGCTGGCGAGTCAGACTCTGCCGTCTGCCGATCTACGCTGGATAGATCCTGGATATCCGCTCTGACCTGCGGATATATTCCTGCCGCCGGGGATGCCGGGGCAGCTTCACAGCAGGTCGCCGAGGGCCGTGAGGAGAGCGGCCGTGTGGTCGGCGTCGGGCAGCCCGAGCCGGGTGAAGAGCATGTGGGCCTGGCGGGCGCGGACCACCGCGGCCCCGGTGTCGCCGAGGTCGGCCAGGGTCCGGCCGAGCACCAGGAGGGCGAGCCCCTGGTCGCGTGCCGCGCCGCGCTGCTCGCACAGCACCAGCGCACGCCCCGCCTCCTTGAGGGCCTCCTCCCGGCGCCCCGTGACCCTCAGCGTCTCGGCCAGCCGGTGGCGGGCCTGCGATTCCTGTCCGCGGATCTGCCAGGTCGCGCACAGGTCCAGGCACCGGGTGTGGCTCGCGACCGCCTCGTCGTACCGGCCCAGTTCGTGCAGCGCCATGCCCTGTACGTACAGCGCGTAGGCGGCGCCGTGGTGGTCCTCGACCTCCCGCAGCGCGGCCAGCGCCTCGTCGCACGCGACGAGCGCCTCCTCCGCACGGCCGCCCCGCAGCCGGGCCTGCGCCGCGTTGAGCCGCGTCACCAGTTCGCCCGAACGGTGCCCGAGCGCGACCGCCAGCTCGATGGCCTGGTCGTAGAAGTGCACCGCGTCCTCGTAGCGGTGCTGGAACTGCGCGATCAGACCGCGGTCGTTGAGCGTCTGACGCAGGATCACCCGGTCGCCGACCCGCTCGCACGCCTCGGCCGCGAGCCGGGCGAACTGCTCGGCCTCGCCGAGCCGGGCGCTCTGCAGGGCGGCGTTCCCGCAGACGAAGCGGGCCCGCCCGGCGACGTGGTCGTCGCCGCGCTGCGCGGCCGTCTCGGCCAGGGCCTGCGCGGCGGATCCGAGTTGCCCGTACGGGACGTCCTTGCCGAAGGGGGTGAGGGCGATGAGCAGGTCGGCGGCGACCCGCAGGATCCGCGGGGCCGCCCCGGCGGGGCTGCGGGCGGCCAGCGTCAACGCGTGGGTGAGGCATTCGAACTCGGCGGTCACCCAGGCGCGGGCCTCCGCGAGCCCGGCGAAGGGCGGCGCGGGCGCCGGGTCGGAGGTGAGGAAGACGCCGTCCGGGTTGCCGGGCACCATGCACTGGAAGGCGGCGCGCCCGGCGGCCAGCAGGTGGTCGAGGAGCGGTGCCAGTACGGGGATGCCGGCCTCGTCGCCGCCGTCGCCGGGCGGCACGCCGAGCTGGAGCGCGAAGGCCCAGACGAGGTCGTGGTAGCGGTACCGCCCGGGCTGCGGCGCCTCCAGCATGGCCGCGTCGACCAGCGACTCCAGGATCTCCTCGGCGTCGTAGGCGTCGAGGCCGAGGGCCGCGGCGGCCACCTCCAGGCCGATGCTGGGACGGGCCACCGGGGCGAGGAGCCGGAAGACGCACGCCTGTTCCTGCGGGAGCTGGCGGTAGCCGAGTTCGAAGGTCGCCGCGACGGCCAGGTCGCCGGCGCGCAGCTCGCCGATGCGGCGGCGCTCGTCGGCGAGACGGCGGGTCATGGTCTCCAGCTGCCAGCGCGGCCGGGCGGCGAGGCGGGCGGCCACGATCCGGACGGCGAGCGGGAGATGCCCGCACGCGCTCACCAGTTCGACCGCGGCGTCGGGCTCGGCCTTCACGCGTGCGGCACCGACGATCGCGGTGAGCAGCTCGATCGCCTCGTCCGTCGCGAAGACCTCCAGGGCGACGGCGGTCACCGCGCTGGGGATGCCGACGAGCCGGGTCCGGCTGGTGACGATCACGGCGCATCCCGCCGAACCGGGCAGCAGCGGGCCCACCTGCGCGGGGTCCCGGGCGTTGTCGAGGAGCAACAGCATGCGCCGGCCGTCGAGCAGCGTGCGCAGGAGCCGCGCGCGGTCGTCGGTCAAGGCCGGGAGCGCGTGCGGCGGCAGGCCCAACGCGGCGAGCATGCTGCCGAGGACGGCCGACGGGTCGGCGGGTTCGAGACCGCTGCCGCGCAGATCGACGTAGAGCTGGCCGTCGGGGAACTCGTGCTTGATCCGGTGGGCGACCCGCAGGGCCAGGGTGGTCTTGCCGAGGCCGCCCATGCCGCTGATGGACGCGACCGGGAGCGAACTGCGCTCCGGGTCGGTGAGGAACCGGCTCAGCTCCTCGACCTGCCGGTCACGACCGGTGAAGTCGAACGCGTCGGCAGGGAGTTGAGCGGGCCTGGCGAGGACCGGGGCGGCGGGCTCGGGAGCGGGACCGGTGTCGGCCTCCGCCGTGGCCTCGCCCTCTGCTCCGGTTCCGGCTCCGGCTCCGGCTCCGGCACCGGCACCGGCACCGGTCTCGGCTCCGGATCCGACGGGCGAAGGCGCCGGGGACGCCGGAGAGCCCGCCGGGCCCGCCGGGCCCCGCAGGGGCTCGGGGGCCGGTGCGGCCGTCACGGTGCCACGGACGGAGACGTCGAGGAGGGGGTCGCCCGCGAGGACCCGTTCGTGCAGCGCGGCCAGTTCGGGACCGGGGTCGACGCCGAGCTCCTCCGCGAGGACGCGCCGGGCACGCGCGTAGACCGCCAGCGCGTCCGCCTGCCGCCCGGAGGCGTACAGAGCGCGCATGAGGAAACCGTAGGGCCGCTCCTGGAGCGGGTGTTCCCGCGTGAAGACCGTCAGGTCGGGAATGACCTCGCCGTGCCGCCCCACCTGCAGGGCGTGCGCGAAGCGCTCCTCCTCCAGCCCGAGCCTCAGCTCGGTGAAGCGGGCCCGCTGCTGCTCCGCGTACGGTCCGGGCACTCCGGCCAGCGGCGCTCCCTGCCAGAGGCCGAGCGCCTCGGTCAGCAGCCGTCCGCACGCCTCGTCGTCGCCCTCTGACCGGGCCCGTGCCGCGTCTGCGGCAAGCTGCTCGGCACGGTGCAGGTCCACCGAGAGCGGCGGCACCACCATGCGGTAGCCGTCCGGTTGCGAGAGCAGCAGCCGCGGCTCGGCGGAGTCCTCCTCCAGGAGCTGCCGCAGCCGCCACACATAGGTACGCAGGCTCGCCAGCGCCGAACTCGGAGGCTCCTCGCCCCAGACGGACGCGATCAGTTCGTGCGTGGAGGCGACCCGGCCGGAACGCAGCAGCAGAGCCACGAGCAGGGCCTGCTGCTGCGGAGAACCGATGGTGACCGGCCTCTCGCCCCGCTGCACGGACACGGCTCCGAGCACGCTGAAACGCATAGCCCAACCCATGGATCCCGCCTTCTGCACTCGCTGCTACGCGACCCCCCGTCGCACAGTGACCGGACGCCAGACGTCCGGTCACGCGATCATTACACGGGCAGCTCGGAAGCGGCACCTGCCCCCTGCATGTTTCCCGCGAACCCGGCCCGGCATCGGGCACGAACCGGGCACGCGGGGACGTCAGCCGTCCGACAACGTCACATGCACGAGATACGGCAGGATCCGGACGGCCTGCGGATCGTGGTCGAGCAGCACCGCGACCGGACTCCGCCCCTGCGCCCGCAGCGCCTCGACGAGTCCCACCCGCGCGCCCGCCCCGTCCTCGACCGGGACCGGCCGGCCCCCCGCCTCCCGGTCCGCCGTGACGGAGGGAACCGTCGTCACCCACGGGCCGTCGCCGAGCGCACCCCCTCGGGCGTGGACGCGCAGGGCCCGCTCCGCGGCAGCCGTGAGGGCCTCGCTCCGCGTGGCGGCGACGGCGACGACGGTCTCGTCCCCGAGCCGCACCGCACAGGCCGGCGCGGACAACAGCCCGGACAGGTCGTGCGCCACCGGCTCCCCCACCGCACGCAGCGCCTGGAGAACAGCGGGTCCCCCGTGGTCCGGAAGCGCCAGCCGGGGAACGCGCACACCCGGCTCGCACAGCCGCCGGGCCGCCAACGCCTCACAGTGCCCGATCAGCGCGGCCTCCACCGCGGCCGCCCAGGTGAGCCCCGCCGCCACCCCCGCCGGAAGCCGGTGCGCCCCGCCCGCCGCGAGTACCGGATACGCCTCCGCCACCGGAACCCGGCGCAGCCGGTCGGTGACCAGATCCAGGCCCCAGACCTCACGACCACTCCGGACGGACGCGGCAGCGGCGAACGCCCCGTACGCGGCCAGCCCCTCCAGGACGGCCGCCAGACGCGCGCTCCGGGCGTCCGCCCCGTGCCCCCACGCGGTGACAGCGGCCTCCGCGTCGGGCAGCGCCCCGAACGGGTCCGGCACCTCCACCGCACACACCCAACCCCCGGCCGGTCCTGGCACGGCCTCCGAGACCGGCCCCAGAAGCCCGCTCCGCGCGTCCGCCACGGCGTCGAACCGCTCCACGAGCCCTTCCGGCTCGACCGCCTCACCCCCGATCCGCCCGAGAAAAGCCACCCGCGCCCCCGCCTCGCCACCCGCCCGCGTACCCGATCGATCGGGCCGAGGCAGCGGCACCACGGGGTGCCGACTGCTCACCGAGGTCCGTACATCGGTACGCACGAGATACGGCTCTCCGGCCTGCCCGGTTCCGGCCCCCTGTCCGGCCTCCGCCGCCGGCGCGTCTCCGCGACCGCCCGGCAAAGTCCCCAGAAGCCACTCGGCCATCTCCGCCGCCCGCCCAGCGGGCGGCGCGGCGCGGACGAGGCCGTCGTCCGGCCGGTGCCGCGACGGAACTCCGCGCAGTCGCCTCCAGGCCGAGGCCGCATCGGTGCGGTCCGCCGGCCCGAGCGGACCCGTCCAGAGTTCGTCCTCGTGCACGAGCACCTGCCCGAGCCAGGCCCCGACCTCGGCACACCGGTCGGCCATGACCGCCAACTCGGCTGCGGAGGAGGCCACATGAAGCACGGCATCGGCGGCCGAGACCTTCTCCCCCTCCGCCCACCTCACGAGACCGCCGGCCTCCTCGCCCCGGCCCTCGCCCGTGCGACGGACCTGCACATCGCGGCATCCGGCCCGCTCCGCGGCGGCCGCGAGCGCTCCGAGCACGCCCTCGTCGCCGACCAGCAGCAGCCGCCCCTCCGAGCCCCCACCGGCCCCCGCCTCCCCGGCCGCCGGGAAGACGTAGGCGCCTCCACCCGCACTCCCGCCCTGCGGCGCGACCTCGTCCACAGGCCGGTCGTCGTCACTCCATCGCGGACGCATGCGTCGGCTCCTGTCCCTGGTTCACTGACGTTCAGTCGGGGGACTCCACGCCCCCCAGCCTCGATGAAAGAGGAAGGAGATAGGCAAACGATCGACGTGGGATATAGCGTGACCGACCTCCAGCTGAAGGACGCCTACCCGCGCATGCCCGCCACAGGCGAACGACCACGTGGCGAGCACACCGCTCCTTCCGGATCGCGATGCGGGCGGCACGTCGCCGCCCGCACCTCAAGGAGTCCCCGACCGGCCACCGCGTGGCAGAGTGGACCCCATGCCCGCACCCTCCCGGCCCCTGTTCCTGCGCCTCGTCGGTCGTGAACTGCCCGGGCTCGACTGCGGGCCCTACCGGAACGTGCACGTGGCCGTGCAGCGCGGCCGAGAGCCGGAGGGGCTCGTCCCGGGTGACGCCGCGGAAGCCGTCTGGGAGTTCACCGTGACCGTGGTGGAAGCGGACACCACCGTGAACCCGGCCGAGGGCTCGGACGGCTCGCCCGACTTCCGCGGCCCGTACGTCCACGGTCGGCGCGGCGCCCGGTTCCTCTACCTCACCTGGGGAGAGGTGTCGCCGGACGGGACCTTCACCATGTTCCGACGCGCGAAACTCCTGCTCGCCGATCTCCCGTCGGAGGCCCTCGCGACGGGCGGCGCCCAGGCCGTGACCGGCCTCACCGACGGCCAGGGGCTGCCCCGCTGCGCCGGTCTCCGGCCGCCGGTGATCAGCTGGAGCCCGCTGCTGACGGAGCGTTGATCACCGCCGTCCGAGACGACGTCGGCGGCAGCACGCGACAGGCCGGACGGGCGGGAGTGGTCAGGCGCCGATGCCGACCGAGGAGACGTGGGCGTAGGCGTTGTAGTCGGAGTCGAGGTCGGAGATGACGTCGTCCCAGATCTCGTCGACGGTGTCGGCGTCCTGAGTGGCCCAGGCGTCGACGAGGTCGCCCCAGATGTAGCGGACGGTGATGGAGCGCTGCTGGAGGGTGGGGCGGGAGCGTTCGACGGGGACCTGGGTCTGGTCGACGGGGTAGATCTCCATACGGCGGCCGCGGCCGTCGTTGTCGAGGTGGCGCTTGAGCCAGCCCGATCGGATGAGGTTCTCCCGCCGGCGGTGCCAGTAGGCGCTGTCGATGCGTTCGCGGTTCGCGGCGGTCGGGGTGGACTTGCCGCGCATCCAGGAGCGGAGCGTGCGGGTGGTGACGCCCTGGTCCGTGAGGGCCGCGCGGCCGGCGGGGCTGTCGAGGTAGCGCAGCCGGGCGTTGAGCCCGCGCTTGGAGGTGACGGGCGAGGAGATGCCGGAGGAGTACACGATCCGGTTCAGCTCCAGGATCAGGGCCTCTCCGCC
Organism: Streptomyces sp. NPDC104202; assembly: GCF_055584185.1. Taxonomy (NCBI): domain Bacteria; kingdom Bacillati; phylum Actinomycetota; class Actinomycetes; order Kitasatosporales; family Streptomycetaceae; genus Streptomyces; species Streptomyces sp. NPDC104202. Next base: position 18,136 of record NZ_JBVJMN010000087.1, read on the forward strand.
CTTCATCCCCCGGGAGTTGAACTTGCCGAACTCTCCCCAGCGGGACCACAGATCAGGCGAGCCGGCCATCAGCGCCTACCCCCGAGGACGTAGGTTCCCTTTTCCTTCACCTGGTTCAGGTCACGGCCCTCGGGGAAGACCGGGCGCCAGTCGCCGACGACGTGGAGTTCGTCGGTGCCGGAGATCTCCACGACCTGAAGTCCCGCCTTGTGGGCCTTGTGGGCCTTGTGGGCCTTCATCCAGAGGTTCGCGAATGCCTTGGCGCGGATGATGTGCATCCAGTCCGGGCGACGCAGGTCGCGGTTCGCACTGGATTCGCCGATGGTCGACACGAATTTAGAGTACATGGCCTTCACGTAGGCCACCGTGAGCTCGTCGCCGTTCTCCAGGGCGGTCTTACGGGATTCGGCGAGCGCTCGCCGCAGCTTCTCCAGCAGCGCTTCCGTCGCTCCGGAGACCAGGGAGCGGTGGATCACCGGGGCGTCGGCGAGCCCCTGGCGGGCGCAGTCGAGGAGCAGGCGCAGGGTCGACTCGCTCACCCACAGCTGCCCCGGCTCCATGCGGTTGCCCAGAGGGTTCGGGAGCGTGGCGTGGTCCCAGTCGGCGGGGGTGACGAGGTGGACACCGGCCCGCTTCGGGTCGTGGACGCCGCTGGTGTCCTCCTTCAGCTGCCCGATGGGCAACCACGTCTTCAGCGCGGAGAGATAGGCGGCGTTCATGTCGAGGGCGGTCACCTCGATCTTCTCGCCGCGTTTCGCCGCCGCGAAGAGTTCGGGATTCCGCCATTTCGGACGGCCTTCCCAGATCTCGTCCGCCCCCTTCTGGGACTTCTTCCGCAGGATTTCCTGCGTCGGGGGGAATTCCGAGTGTTCGTACCGGCCGCCCACCCGCGAGACCTTCAGAAGGGTCATCACATCGGGAATGGCCCTCTTGATCAGTTCGGCCTGTGCGGCCTGCGTGTCACCGGAACACTCCGCGAGAACGCCGTGCACGCGCTCCGTGATCTGCTCCACCAAGGAGGCGGAGGCGTAGGCGGGCGCGTGGCGCCGGGGGGCAGCGAGGGCCGGGGGGCCTCCCGATCGGCCGCAGCTTCCCGATCGGACACGGCCTCCCCGTCGGACGCGACCGCGGGCCCGACAGGCTTGGGGCCGGGCTCCGCGGCAACCGGGTCCGGCGCCACCACCCCGAGAGCGACGGGGGCCGATGTCGCAGCACCTGCCGCCGCCACGGCCTCCGCGCACTCCTCCGCACTCAAGTGCTGCGGAAAACCGTCGAGTTCCTCCAGCGCGGGCTGCCCGCACAACACACAGGGCCGCCCCGGGTCGGCGGCCGGAGCGTATGCCTCGCCCTCCGACTCGGCCTGGGCGACGGCCGCGTCTTCCGGAGCGGGCGCGGGCTCCGGAACGCCGATGGCGACGGAGGGCGACGGCGTTCCGGTCGGCTGGATACGGGCGAGGGAGCCGTGCAGCACACCGGCCGCGTGCGTGGGTCCGGCCATCAGGTCCAGGACGTGCATGCCGTAGTGCGCGGCGAGGAGGTCGACGTCCTCCAGCGACCAGTGCGCTCTGCCGCTCTGCTTCCGTGACACCTGCGCCTGAGACTGCCCCAGCGCCACGGCCAGGTCGTGCTGCCGCTCGCCCGCCCGCGCCATCAGGGCCGCGACCGTGAGCCTGAGGATCTCCTCCGTACCCATCACGTGCGCCAACCTAGCATCAGGAATGCGGATAACGCATACGGAAGGGTGGGGCGCACCGGAATGTCGCCGTCGGCGGATCCGGCACCTCACGGAAGCCGCGTCGGATCCGACACCTCGGTGCGCGTCCCCTTGCCTCAGGGCGACCTCACTGGCCGGGCGAACCCTGTGGGGCATCCGTGTCCGGCGCGGGGGAGTTCGGGCCCCGGAAGCGGCCGAACGTCTTCGTGAGGGCCTTCCAGGGCGAGGCGTCGTCCCTGGCGGTCGCCGGCGGTGCCGTCCGGGGGGCGGGGGTGCCGCCGGACGCCTCGGCGAGGGCTTCGAGGGCCGACTCGGCGGCCTCCCGGTACAGGTCGCAGGATGCGGTCATGGCTTCGAGCGCGTTGGCGTACCGGGTGACCATGGCCTTCGCGTGGACCAGCTCCTCGTCCGGCGTCAGCAGGTGCCAGCCTTGGCGCAGGCGCGCCAGGACCGGTTCGGCGTCGGCCGGCAGGGGCTGCGGCAGCGAGGCGAACTCGACGATCTTGTTCAGGAGTTCGGTGGGTTCCGTGCCGTCCAGGAAGACGTTGCGCACCGTGAAGCGCTCCGCGTCGTACTCCTGGGCCTGCGGTGTGCGGGGCAGGACGACGGCGCCGCCGCGCGGGATCCCCACACCGAGCTCGCGCTTCATGGCGAAGTCCGCGATCAGGGCCTGGTCGGGGGTGGCCCGGTGCTCGACCACGCGGTGCCGCAGGCTCGGGGGCAGGAACGCCGTGACGGGTCGGCGGCCGAGTGCGTCCGGCGTCATCGCCTCGTGCACCACGACGTGGATGAACCAGCTCTGCTTGGAGAGGGACCGCAGCAGGCGGCGCAGTTCGTCGTCCTCCTTCGGGAGGTGGCTCGCCTCCCTAAGGCGCACGTCTCCGGGCACCGCCTCGTGGTCCCAGGGGACCTGGTCGCTGTCGGGCCAGAACACGGTGGCCGGCGAGGGCCAGCCCGCCTCCCACGCCCGCTCGGCCTCGGCGGCGAGGACCCAGGCGACGCCCTCGCCCTTCGCGCGACGGGACTCGGGCTCGTACGTGGTCAGTTGCGCGCGCACGGTGACGTCGCCGGCCACGCGCCAGCGGGCCTCGAAGAGGCGGCGGGCGGACGGGCCGGGGTCGGCGGCCTCGTCCCGCGGGTACAGGTCGGTGGAGCGTGCCGCCTCGACGGGGTCCAGGTCCACGAAGTCGTCGATCACCCGGGCCGCCTTGAGGGCGAGCAGGTTGCGCCGGACGTCCCGCTCGGGCTCGGGCCCGACGTGACGCCCCCGCCCGATCCAGACGGTGTCGGGGACGGCGGTCGATGCAGTGCTGTTCTTGGCCATGAAACCGTTCCGTGGGCGAGCAGGGCCCGACCATTATGGTCCGCGGCCCGAGCAAGGGAAGCGTCACCCCGTCACCGCCTTCGCGGACCTCGCGCGGCCCGAACGTCACCACCCCGGCGACCACCGGGCTCGACACCCCTGCTCACCCCTGCGCGCGCCGTGCGCGGGCGAGGGCTCCGCTCCTGGGCCGACCCGCCGGCGTCCGGTCGGCGGCTGAACCGGCCTCAGCGGTCGGCGAGGGCCGGGGCGGGCAGCGACGGGCCCACGTGGGGGCAGCCGGTGCCGGGCCTGGCCGTGGGGATGCGCATGCGGCGGAGGAGGTCGCGGGTGGTGCGCAGGCGCAGCGTGCTGCGCCAGGCGACGCCGGGGTGGCGGGCGCGGAGGTGGGACAGGGCCCGGGTCCCCAGGCCGCTGCTGAGGAAGCGCGCGTCGATGGCGAGGGCGGTGATGACGCCGTGGGCGCAGTCGGCGCAGAGGCGGTAGTGGACCTGGCCGACGACCTGGCGGGCGTGGACGAGGAGCAGGCACTCCTCGCCCGGGCCCGCGTGGTCGGGGATGTGGGTGGACAGGAACTCGATGGTGCGGTAGGCGAGGAGCCGGCGGCGCAGTCGGCCGCGCGCCCGGCCCCGGCGCGAGTGTCTGGCGCCGCCCGGGTCGGGTGCCGACGCCCCGGAGTCGGTGGGGGCAGGGCCGAACAGCGTGCTCGTGGGACGCGCGTGTTGTCCGTGCATGAGCCCCTTGTGCCCGGAGCGGCCGGCAGTATCCGTCCCGATGCGTCGGCGTCCGGCCGGCCGCCGTGTCGCCGGCGCGGCGGAGGCGCCCGTTCGGCGTCGAGCCGCCGGGGACGGCTTCCTAGTCGTCGCGGTGGTCGCGGTCCTGCTGGGGGTACAGGGATTCGAGCCTGTTCCAGCACCGCTCGATGTGGTCCTCGGCCTCCCGGACGGGCGGCTGCGGGAACGACCCGTGCGGCTCGGTCGTGCGGTCGGGGGCGGGGCCCTCCGCGTCCGGTGGGGACGCTGACCGCCAGGGCGCGCGGTCGGCGCCCGAATCGTGTGCGCCGCGGGCCGCACGGTGCACGCGCCGCCTGACGAGCAGTGCGGCGGCGGTGAGAGCCGCGGCGGTGAGGGCGTGCAGTCCGTCGTGATCGGACAAGTCTTCCTCCCGTCTCTCGGGTGGGGAAACGCGTCGGCGCCGGCCCTCGACGAGGTCCCGGCGCCGCGCGCGGACGGTGCGGCCGGGCCACGGGGCTCCGGACGGCGTCCCGGTCCGGTGCCGGCGCCGACGGCTTCCGCCCGTCGGCGCCGTGCGCCCGGCCGGCCTGTCAAGCGAGGGCGGACGGCCTCACCGTCGCCTCCGGCCGCGCCGCACGAGCAGGAGGACGCCGAGGGCGGATGCCGCGAAGAGCAGGGGGGTCCGCTTCTCCCTGGCCTTGGTCACGACCGATCCGGCCTTCTCGCGGACCGGCTCCGGGGTCCTCTCGGCGGCGATGCGTCCGGCGCGCGTCGCGGTGTCGCGGACCTGTGCGGCGGCGTCGGCCGCCTTCTCCCGTACGGGCTCGGGGGTCTTGTCCTTGACCAGCCGTGCGGCGCGGGCCGTGCCCTCCCGGAGCGTGTCGGTGAGCTCGGCGGCCTTCTCGGCGGCCTGGTCCTTGGCGGCGAGCGCCTTGTCCTCGGCCTGGGCCGTCCTGGCCTCGGCGTCTGACAGGACGTCGGCCGCCCGCTCCTGGGCTCCGGACAGGACGTCGCCCGCCGTGTCCCGGGGCTGCGCGGTGGCTCCGGTGGCCTTCTCCTGCGCCTTGACGGCGGCCTTGGCCGTCAGGGCCTCCGCCGCCATGCCCAGGTCGTCATGGACGTGCTCGCCGCGCCGGCGGACTTCCTCGGGAGTGGGCGCCTCTTCCTTGCCGTTCTCGGAGGGAGTGTTCATCGGTGTGCTGCCTCCTTCTTCCTGTTGCGTCCCACGGTCACGTCCCGCCTACCCCGCGAGCGGACGCCCACCCACCGGGAGGGCCGGGCCCCGGGGGCCGGCTCCGCCTCACCGGGTGCCCGGCCGCCCGGCCGGCTCCGGCGAGTCCGTCGTGATCTCCGGCTCCAGGCCTTCGGCGGGGGTGGTGTGGGGGCGGCCGATGTCACCGCGCCATGCCTCGAAGGCGAGGGTGGTCGCGGTGACGACGGCCAGTCCCAGCAGGCAGCCTCCGACGACGTCGCTGACCCAGTGGACCCCGAGCGCGACGCGCGTGTAGCTCACGCCGAGCACGGCCACCACCGCGAGGATCCAGGGCACGGGCCGCCAGGCGCGCGGGACGAGCGGGAGCAGGACCAGCAGCAGGACGGCGCAGGAGGTGGTGGCCGTCATGGCGTGGCCGGAGGGGAAGGAGAAGCCGGGTGCGTGGGCGACGGGATCGGGGAGGTGCGGGCGGGCGCGCTCGACGACGTTCTTGACCAGCAAGCCCAGGAGCCCGCCGGCCGTCGCGGTGACGGCCGCCCAGGCGGCGAGCCGGTACGCCCGTCGCCGCAGGAGCCACACCACCACGCCGGCGACGAGGAGCCGCATGGTCAGCGGCCCCCAGGCGACGTGCGTGAGGAATTCGAGGACCCGTACCCAGGCCGGGTCGGCGAGGGCGGACCGGTGCAGCCGCTCGGCCACGTCCTGGTCGAGGCGGTGCAACGGGGCCCAGTGCGACTCCACCAGGACCAGGGCGAGGGAGAAGGGGACGGCCGCGAGGGCGGTGAGGGCCGTGCCGGCCAGCAGCCGGACGCCGAACCGCGTGTCGGGCCCGCCGTGGCCGGTCGCGAGCCGCCCGAGGCGGTGCCGCCAGGTGCGGTGTGAAGGCTCGGTCATGGTCCGTGCGGTTCCTTTCGGTGGGGCGGGTGAGGTGTCGTGGCCCGGTCGGCTCAGACGCCGGGGTCCTCGGTGACGGGTGTCGCCACCCCGGCTCGTACGGCTTCCAGCTGGGCGGCGAAGGAGAGGCCCAGGAACAGCGCGAGCGAGGTGAGGTAGGACCACAGGAGCAGTGCCATGAAGGCGCTCAGCGGCCCGTACACCGTGGTGAAGGAGCTCGCGGAGCCGACGTACAGGCTCAGGGCCCACGTGGCGCCCAGCCACAGCAGCAGGTGGACGGTGGCGCCGAAGGCGAGCCAGGTGTAGCCCGGTTGGGCGCGCCGGGGCGAGCGGCGGAAGACCACGCTGGTGGCGATCACCGCGAGCAGGATGCCCACGGGCCAGCGCAGGACGTCCCACGCGCGGGACGTGGCGGGCTCCAGGTGGTAGACCTCGATGAGGGCCCGGTTGAGGTCGGAGCCGAGGACGGTGACGCAGAAGCTGAGTCCGAGCGGCACGCCGGCCAGGACCGCCATGACCAGCCCCCGGGCGTACTTGTGGAGGAACGGCCGGTCGCGCTCCACGCCGTATATGCGGTTCGCGCCGCGCTCCACCTGGCACATGCCGGTGGTGACGTTCCCGACGGAGAAGAGCAGGACGAGCCAGAGGGCCGCCGCGCCGCCCTCCCCCGCGTGCTTCCGGCTCTCGCGCAGGGCGTCGTCCACCACGCCCTCGCTCGGTCCGCTGATCCGGCGGATCGTCAGTTCGGCGATGCGCCCGATGTCCTCGGTGTGCAGCACGCCGGACAGCCCGATGACGGCGATGGCCAGGGGAACGATCGCCAGGGCGGTCTGGAGGGCGAGGGCGCGGGAGTGGCTGAACCCGTCGGCGTAGCGGAACCGTACGAAGGAGTCCCGCAGGAGCGCCCAGCCCCCGTAGTGGCGGAGCGCCGCCCATGCCTCCTCGCCCGACAGGACGTCCCCCTGCAGCCGCAGTTCGGCCTCCACGGCCTCGACCTCACTGCGCTGCGGTACGCGCGTCGCGGTGCCCATGGGCTCCTCCTTCCGCTCGTGCCTGCGCGGGGACGTCCGCTCCCTCGGGGGTCGCGGTACGGGCGGGGACACGGGCCCGCTGCTCCGGAGCCGCGGCCGGTTCCGGGGCCTCTTCCCGGGCGGGGGCCTCCGTCTTCGCCAGGGCGTCCGCCCGCTTCGGGGTGCCGCCGCCGGCCGGGGCGAGGGCCCTCGCCGGGGCCGGCAGGCGGACCCGGAGCGCTCCCGGTTCGACCTCCGCCGTCAGCCGGGTACCCGCGGGGAAGACGTCGCCGTCCAGTTCGCGCGGCTGGGGGCGGGTGAAGTCCAGTTCGATCCGGCTCGCGCCGAAGTACTCCAGTGCGCCGTGGGCGAGAGACCGCTCCCCCGCTCCGGACGCGTGCTCCTCCGCCTCCGGCACCCGGCGTCGCCGTCCGCCCGGTACGCGCGAGGCGAGGTACCCGGCGGCGGCGAGCCAGCCGGTGACCCCCTGCGGGTCGAGCAGGACGACCTCCAGTCGGCCGCTGTCGGGCCGGGCTTCCGGGAGGAGCGGCAGGCCCCCCTGGAGGGTCCCGACGTTGCCGATGACGACCATGCGGGCCCGCCGCTCCAGCGGGGCGCCCCCGTCCAGCCGGATCGACAGCCGCATCCGGGTGTCCCCGAGGTGCTTCACGGCCGAGACGACGTACGCGGCCCAGCCCAGGCGTTCCTTGAGGCGTGCCGACGCGTCCTGGACCATGGCGGCGTCGAAGCCCGCGCCCGCCATGACCGCGAAGCGGGTCGGGGCGATCCCGTCGCCCTCGATCCGTCCCACGTCGAGTCCGGCCGTCCGTCCGTCGAGCGCTTCCCGCAGGGCGGCCACCGGCTCGTTGGGCAGCCGCAGGTTCCGGGCGAGGAGGTTGCCGGTGCCGCAGGGGACGATCGCCAGGGGGACGCCGGTGCCGGCCAGGACGTCCGCGCACGCGCGTACGGTGCCGTCGCCGCCGCAGACGACGACCAGGTCGGCGTCCGTCTCGGCGAGGCACGCGGCCAGGGCTCCGGAGGGGTCCTCGGCCGTCGTCGCGGTCCACCGCTGTTCCGCGTACCCGTGGTCGCGCAGCAGGTCCCGTACGCGGGCGGCGGTGTCGTCGCCACAGCCGTGGGGGTGGCGGACCACGACGGCCCGGCGTGCGGCGCGGGCGGACGGGTCCGGGGCGGGGGTCTCCGCCTCGTCCCGGCGGCGGGGCAGCAGGGCCGCCGCCACGAGGGCGAGCGTGCAGGCGCCGTTCAGGAGTCCCACCACCACGTCGGAGGGATGGTGCATGCCGCGGTAGACGCGGGAGGCCGCCACGAGCAGGGGGATCACGAGGAGCAGCCCCACCACGAGCCGGCGCCGGGCGCCGTGCAGACGCCGGGAGGCGAGGACGGCGAGCCCTCCGAAGAGGGCGACCGAGGCGCCGACGTGACCGGAGGGGAAGCTGGACGTCGGCGGCGCCGGGTCCAGGTGGGGCACGTCCGGGCGCTCCCGGTCCACGACGAGGGTGACCAGCAGGAAGACGGCGGACTGCGCGGCCACCGCCACGGCGAGGAACGCCGCCTCCCGCCAACGGGGCGCGTGGGGCGCCAGGAGCAGGGCGGCCACGCACAAGGCGGTGAGGGCGATCACGCTCCCCGTGGAGGCGAGCATCGACGCGCCGTCGGTGAGCGCGGTGGCGAGCGGGGTGCGGTGGCCGGCGAGGGCGCGGTTGACGCCGTCCTCCGCCGACAGCGGCCAGTGGTGTGCCAGTGGCCCGGTGAACAGCAGGCCCAGCGCGGCGACCGCGGCCGCCTGGACGGGCAGCAGCAGGAGCGGGAGGCCGGGTCTCGCTGCCTCGTGTGGGTTCGTCATTGACGCCGTGTTACCTGCACGGCGTCGGTCAAACGCCCCGAGGGGCGTCCGCCGGGCGTCGCGGCCTAGGGCCTGTCGTCACCATCCCCTCGTTGCCCGAAGGGCGGCCCTGCGGCGTCTGGTGCGTGCTCTCGGTGTGCCGGGTGGAAGTGCTCGTA
>NZ_JBVJMN010000088.1:0-26800 GCF_055584185.1 Streptomyces sp. NPDC104202
TGGTGGGGGTGGGCGGTGTGTTTTTGTCGGTACGAAGCGGGCAACACCACGGCCCCCCCCCCCCCCCCCCCCCCCCCCCCCCGATTCCCGTACGACATGTCGTCGTTACCGGCCATTCAGACGCGCTTGCGACGCTCACGCAATGAAGCGCTCCGGGTCCAGCCTCCCCAAAGGGAGACTTCCCTCCCCCACGGCCCGCTCCGACGCGCCCGACCGCCCCTTCGCGCGGAAGAATGGGGCCATGAGCAAGCAGCCTGCCGAGGTCCCGGTCCAGTCCTCCGCCACGCCGTCCGCCCCGCCGTCGCTCGGATCCATAGCCGCGCACCGCCCGCACGTCGTGAACGCCGACGGCACCGCGGAGCCCGAGCGCGACCTGGACTCCGACCCCGACACCTTCGAGGACGACGGCCCCCTCGGCGACGCGCTGCCGCAGGGCCGCTTCCTCGACCGGGAACGCAGCTGGCTCGCGTTCAACGAGCGGGTGCTCGAACTCGCCGAGGACCCCACCACGCCCCTCCTCGAACGGGCGAACTTCCTCGCGATCTTCGCCTCGAACCTGGACGAGTTCTTCATGGTGCGCGTCGCCGGGCTCAAGCGCCGCATCGCCACCGGCGTGGCCACCCGCTCCGCCTCCGGGCTCCAGCCCCGCGAGGTCCTCGACCTGATCTGGACGCGCTCGCGCGAGCTCATGGCCCGGCACGCGGCCTGCTACCAGCAGGACGTCGCCCCCGCCCTGGCCGACGAGGGCATCCACCTCATCCGCTGGCCCGAGCTCACCGAGAAGGAGCAGGCGCGGCTCTTCACCCTCTTCCGCCAGCAGATCTTCCCCGTGCTGACCCCGCTGGCCGTCGACCCCGCGCACCCCTTCCCGTACATCTCCGGCCTCAGCCTCAACCTCGCCGTCGTCGTCCGGAACCCCGTCAGCGGCCACCGCCACTTCGCGCGCGTGAAGGTGCCGCCGCTGCTGTCCCGATTCCTGGAGGCATCCCCCCAGCGGTACGTGCCCCTGGAGGACGTCATCGCGGCCCACCTGGAGGAGCTCTTCCCCGGCATGGAGGTGCTCGCCCACCACATGTTCCGGGTGACGCGCAACGAGGACCTGGAGGTCGAGGAGGACGACGCGGAGAACCTGCTCCAGGCCCTGGAGAAGGAGCTCATGCGGCGCCGTTTCGGCCCGCCGGTGCGCCTGGAGGTCGAGGAGTCCATCGACCCCTACGTCCTCGACCTGCTCGTCCGCGAGCTGAAGATCTCCGACGCCGAGGTCTACCCGCTGCCCGGCCCGCTCGACCTCACCGGCCTCTTCGGCATCGCCGGACAGGACCGGCCCGAGCTGAAGTACCCCACCTTCATCGCCGGCACCCACCGCGACCTCGCCGAGGTCGAGTCCGCGTCCGCGCCCGACATCTTCGCCGCGCTGCGCGAGCGGGACGTGCTCCTGCACCACCCCTACGACTCGTTCTCGACGTCCGTCCAGGCCTTCCTGGAGCAGGCGGCCGCCGACCCCGACGTCCTCGCGATCAAGCAGACGCTCTACCGCACCTCCGGCGACTCCCCGATAGTGGACGCCCTCATCGACGCCGCCGAGTCCGGCAAGCAGGTCCTCGTCCTCGTCGAGATCAAGGCCCGCTTCGACGAGCAGGCCAACATCAAGTGGGCCCGCAAGCTGGAGGAGGCCGGCTGCCACGTCGTCTACGGCCTCGTCGGCCTGAAGACCCACTGCAAGCTGTCGCTCGTCGTCCGCCAGGAGGGCGAGCTGCTGCGCCGCTACTCCCACGTCGGCACCGGCAACTACCACCCCAAGACCGCCCGCCTGTACGAGGACCTCGGCCTGCTCACCGCCGACCCCCAGGTCGGCGCGGACCTCTCCGACCTCTTCAACCGGCTCTCCGGCTACTCCCGCCGCGAGACCTACCGGCGCCTGCTGACCGCCCCCAAGTCGCTGCGGGACGGGCTGGTCTCCCGGATCACCAAGGAGATCGCCCACCACCGCGCCGGCCGCCCCGCCTACGTGCGGATCAAGGTCAACTCGATGGTCGACGAGGCCGTCATCGACGCCTGCTACCAGGCGTCCCGGGCCGGAGTCCCCGTCGACATCTGGGTCCGCGGCATCTGCGCCGTACGCCCCGGCGTCGCCGGCCTCTCCGAGAACATCCGGGTCCGCTCGGTCCTCGGCCGCTTCCTGGAACACTCCCGGATCTTCGCCTTCGGCAACGGCGGCGAACCCGAGGTGTGGTTCGGCAGCGCCGACATGATGCACCGCAACCTGGACCGCCGGATCGAGGCCCTCGTCAGGGTCAGCGACCCGGCCCACCGGGCCGCCCTCACCCGGCTCCTGGAGACCGGGATGTCCGACACCACCTCCTCCTGGCACCTCGGCCCCGACGGGAACTGGACGCGCCACGCGACCGACCCCGAGGGCCGTCCGCTGCGGCACGTCCAGGAGATGCTCATCGACGCGCGGAGGCGCCGGCGTGCACAACCCTGACCACTCCCGGGACGTCACAGCGGGCGAGGTCCTCGCTCCCTACCTGCACGGGCGGGCCGCGGACTTCCTCCGCGGCCTGCGCCTGCACGGCGAGAGCGGCTCGGACACGGCCGGAGCGGAGGAGGCCGCCCGCACCCTGCGCGGCGCGGCCCGCCGGATCAGCGGCACCCTCCACACCTTCCGGCCCCTCCTCGACACCGCCTGGGCCGACCAGCTGCGCACCGAGCTCGCCTGGCTCTCCGGGACCCTGGCCCTCGAACAGGCCTGCACCTCCCGCCTGGTCCGGCTGGTGGACGCGCTCGCCCGCCTGTCGAACGCGGGCGGCGCCGGCCCCGTCCCCGCCGCCCGCGGCGGCGAGTCCACCGGACTCTCCGTCGGCGCCGCCCGCGCCGGCGCCCTCCTCGAACGGCAGCTCACCCTGGCCCGGACGCGCGCCCACTCCGCCGCCCTCCAGGCCCTCGGCTCGGCCCGCTTCCACGCCGTCGCCGACGCCGTGGCCCTCCTCGCCTCCGAGGTGCCCCTCGGCCCCGCCGGCTCGGCACCCGCCGTCGAGGTCCTCGACGGCCCCGCCGAGGTCGCCGAACGGCGCCTCCTCGACGCCGTCGCCGCCCTGCCCCTCACCCGGGCCGCCCACCCCTACAACGCCGAGGCCCTCGGCCTCGACGCCGGCGACGGCCAGGACGCCCCCTGGCACCAGACCCGCCTCCTGCTGCGCCTCCACCGGTACGCCTCCGAGGCCCTGCACACCGGCGGCGAGCCCGGCTCCGTCCTGTACGAGGCCGCCCGCGCCCTCGACCGGCACCGCGACGCCGCCGAGGCCGCCACGGCCGCCGCCACCGCCGCCCGCACGCCCCGGATCGCCCCCGCCACCGCCTATGCCCTCGGCGTCCTCCACGCCGACCAGCGCCACGACGTCGAAGCCGCCCGGTTCGCCTTCCAGCGCGCCTGGCGCACCACGACGGCCCCGGTCCCATGAGCGACCTACGGCCGATCCTCGCGGCGGGGTGCGTCCTGTGGCGCCCGGCGGTTTCCGGCCACGGCATCGAGATCGCCCTCGTCCACCGGCCCAAATGGGACGACTGGTCGCACCCGAAGGGAAAACGCAAGCGCGGCGAGTCCGCCGAGGCGTGCGCGCTGCGCGAGGTACGGGAGGAGACGGGCCGCGACTGCGAGCTCGGCGCCCGCCTGCCCACCGTCCACTACACGGTCGCCGGGCGCCCCAAGGAAGTCGTCTACTGGTCCGCCCGCGCCCTCTCCGGCGCCTTCACCCCCAACGACGAGATCGACGCCCTCCTCTGGCTGCCGCCCTCCGCCGCGCGCGCCCGCCTCACCCAGCCCCGCGATCGCACCCTCCTCGACAACGCCCTCCCGTAACCGAGCCCCCACCCCCGCACCCCGGCGTCCCCCGTCGCGGTGTCCCCTGTTGTGGGCAACTGTTCCGCTGGGGCGGAACGGGTGGGCACAACCCACGACGGCGCCGCACGTCCGGCGACAGGCCCAAGCCCGGAAGCCGAGGCCCGGCAGGGGCCCCGTCCCGTGTGCCCACCCGTCCCGCCCTGCGGGACGATTGCCCACACGGGAGTGGGCGTACCGCCACGGCCCGCGCCCCGCCCCGCGAAGGGGCGCGGGCCCGCAACGGAGCACCGCCCACCGAGCGGCCCGGCCGCACGAGAACCGGCCGCCCCTCCGAGACCCCCGCACCCGGGCTTCCGGCACGGTTCACTTCCCGTTCACCCTCCTCCGTCGACCGCTTCACCTGTTCTGCCTAATTTCGGCCTTACACGGTGCACAGAGCACAGCGATGCACCCATCAAACCGACACACGCCGCCGTAGAACCGTTCAGGACACTCGGTCCGCGACAAGGCGGCTTCTGGAAGGAACACCCGAAAGTGAAGCTTTCGCGCAAGAACGGGCTTCGCGCCTCCGCGATCGGTGCCCTCGTCGTCTCCGGTGCGCTCGTCCTCTCGGCGTGTGGGTCGGACAACAACACGGAGACCCCGACCAAGGACGGCGCCTCCAAGACCACCGCGGCCGCGTCGAACATCGCCTGTGACGGCGCCAAGGGCCAGCTCCTGGCCGCCGGCTCCAGCGCGCAGAAGAACGCGATGGACCTGTGGGTCAAGAACTTCCAGGCCGCGTGCTCCGGCGTCGAGGTCAACTACCAGGCCATCGGCTCCGGCGGTGGCATCACCAAGTTCAACCAGGGCCAGGTCACCTTCGCCGGCTCCGACTCCGCCCTCAAGGACGAAGAGGTCGCCGAGTCGCAGAAGATCTGCAAGGGCGGCAAGGGCATCAACCTGCCGATGGTCGGCGGCCCCATCGCCATCGGCTACAAGCTGGACGGCGTGGACAACCTCGTCCTGGACGCCCCCACCCTCGCCAAGATCTTCGACACGAAGATCACCAAGTGGAACGACCCGGCGATCGCCAAGCTGAACCCGGGCGCCAAGCTCCCCGACACCACCATCCAGGCCTTCCACCGCTCGGACGAGTCGGGCACCACCCAGAACCTGGGCAAGTACCTCTCGGCCACCGCGAAGGCCGACTGGAAGTACGACCCGAAGACGAAGTCGTGGCCCGCCCCGGGCGGCCAGGCCGCCAACGGCTCCTCCGGTGTCGCCACCGCGGTCAAGGACGCCGAGGGCTCCATCGGCTACTTCGAGCTCTCCTACGCGACCGCCAACAAGATCTCCACGGTGAGCGTCAACACCGGTGCGGCCGCCCCGGTCGCCGCCACCACGGAGAACGCCTCGAAGGCCATCGCCGCCGCCAAGGTCAAGGGCACCGGCAGCGACCTGGCCCTCTCCCTCGACTACACGACCAAGGCCGAGGGTGCCTACCCGCTGACCCTGGTCACGTACGAGATCGCCTGCGACAAGGGCAACAAGGCGGAGACCCTGCCGACCCTGAAGGCGTTCCTCACCTACACGGCCGGCGAGGAGGGCCAGAAGGTCCTCTCCGAGGCCGGCTACGCCCCGCTCCCGGCCGAGATCGCGGCCAAGGTCCGCGCGATCGTCCCCACCCTGTCCTGACCCCCGGCCGGGGCCGGCCCCTCTCCTCCCGTGAAGGGGCCGGCCCCGGCATCCGGTGCACCGCCGCCAGGTGCCCGCGCGCCGTCCGCGCGAGGGCTCCGCAGACCGGAGAAATCAGATGGCTACGACATCACCCGACATACAGAGGAGCCGGCGCGCCAAGAGCGCGTCACGCCCCGGTGACCGCGTCTTCAGCGGACTGTCCCGAGGCTCCGGCATCACCCTTCTCGTGATCATGGCCGCGATCGCGGTCTTCCTGACCTACCGTGCCGTCCTCGCCATCTCGAAGGACAGCACCAACTTCTTCACCACCTTCGAGTGGAACCCGGCCGCCAACCCGCCGGCCTTCGGCATCGCCGTCCTCGCCTTCGGCACGGTCGTCTCGTCGGTCATCGCGATGCTCATCGCCGTGCCCGTCGCGATCGGGATCGCCCTCTTCATCTCGCACTACGCCCCGCGCAGGCTGGCCAAGCCGCTCGCGTACGTCGTCGACCTGCTCGCCGCCGTGCCCAGCATCATCTACGGCCTCTGGGGCGCGATCTTCCTCGTCCCGTACCTGGACGGCCTGAACAAGTGGCTCGACCAGTACCTGGGCTGGACGTACATCTTCGACAAGTCCAGCGACGGCGTCGCCCGCAACCTGTTCACCGTGGGCATCCTGCTGGCGATCATGATCCTTCCGATCATCACCAACGTCACCCGCGAGGTCTTCCTCCAGGTGCCGCGGATGCACGAGGAAGCCGCCCTCGCCCTCGGCGCCACGCGCTGGGAGGTCGTCCGCATGTCGGTGCTGCCCTTCGGCCGCTCCGGCATCATCTCCGCCTCGATGCTGGGCCTCGGCCGCGCGCTCGGCGAGACCATGGCCGTGGCCGTGGTCCTCTCCCCCAGCTTCGTCCTCTCGGGCCACCTGCTCGACCCGGGCGGCGGCACCTTCGCCCAGAACATCGCCGCGAAGTTCAACGAGGCGAACGAGTTCGGCCGTGACGCGCTGATCGCCTCCGGTCTCGTCCTCTTCGTCATCACCCTGCTGGTCAACGGCGCCGCCCGGTGGATCATCGGCCGCCGCAAGGAGTACTCGGGGGCCGCGGCATGAGCCACGCCATACAGGATCGACCGGTCACGGCGGCCCCGCGCCGCGGATCCCTCTCGCACGCCCGGCTCCCCCGCTGGACCCCGGCCGCCATCGCCGTCGGCTCGATCGCCGGAGGCATCGGCATCGGCGCCGCCGCGGGCTGGCACAGCAAGGTCCAGTGGGGCCTGCTCGCCGCGCTGCTCTTCGTCCTCGTCACCTTCGCGGTGACCACCAAGGTCGAGGGCCGCCGCCAGGCCAAGGACCGCGTCGCCACCAGTCTGATCTGGGTCTCCTTCGTCCTCGCCGTCGTCCCGCTGCTCTCGCTGGCCTGGGTCACGATCAGCAAGGGCCTCGACGTCCTCGACGGCTACTTCCTGACGCACTCGATGAACGGCGTCCTGGACGCCGAGGCCGGCGGCGGCGTCTACCACGCGCTGCTCGGCACCATCGAGCAGGTGGGCATCGCGACCCTGATCGCCGCGCCGATCGGCCTCCTCACCGCCGTCTACCTCGTCGAGTACGGCAACGGGAAGCTCGCGAAGGCCGTCACCTTCTTCGTCGACGTCATGACGGGCATCCCGTCGATCGTCGCCGGCCTCTTCGTCCTCGCCACCTGGAACCTGATGCTGGGCTTCGGCCCCTCCGGTTTCGCCGGCGCGATGGCCCTGTCCATCCTGATGATGCCGGTCGTGGTCCGCTCCACCGAGGAGATGCTCAAGCTCGTCCCGAACGAGCTCCGCGAGGCCTCCCTCGCCCTCGGCATCCCCAAGTGGCGCACCATCCTGAAGGTGGTCCTGCCCACCGCGATCGGCGGCATCACCACGGGCGTCATGCTCGCGGTCGCCCGCATCACCGGTGAGACGGCCCCGGTCCTCCTCCTCGTGTTCGGTACGAAGCTCATCAACCCGAACCCCTTCGAAGGCGCCCAGTCCTCCCTGCCGCTCTACGTGTACGAGCAGTACGCGGTCGGCACCGACGCCGCCGTGGCCCGCGCCTGGGCCGCAGCGCTCGTCCTGATCGCCTTCGTCATGATCCTCAACCTGGTGGCCCGCGGCATCGCCCGCTGGAAGGCCCCGAAGACCGGCCGCTGACCGCGGCAATAGGAAGTGATTCACATGGCCAAGCGCATCGACGTCAGCGGCCTCTCCGCCTACTACGGCGCCCACAAGGCGATCGACGACATCTCGATGACCGTCGAGCCCCGCTCCGTGACGGCCTTCATCGGCCCCTCCGGCTGCGGCAAGTCCACCTTCCTGCGCACCCTGAACCGGATGCACGAGGTCACCCCCGGCGGCCGCGTCGAGGGCAAGGTGATGCTGGACGACGAGAACCTGTACGGCACGAACGTCGACCCGGTCGCCGTGCGCCGCACGGTCGGCATGGTCTTCCAGCGCCCGAACCCCTTCCCCACCATGTCGATCTTCGACAACGTGGCGGCGGGCCTGCGCCTCAACGGCAGCTACAAGAAGTCCCAGCTGAACGAGATCGTCGAGCGGTCCCTCAAGGGCGCCAACCTCTGGAACGAGGTCAAGGACCGCCTGAACAAGCCGGGTTCCGGCCTCTCCGGCGGCCAGCAGCAGCGCCTCTGCATCGCCCGCGCCATCGCCGTCGAGCCGGACGTCCTGCTCATGGACGAGCCGTGCTCGGCCCTCGACCCGATCTCCACCCTCGCCATCGAGGACCTGATCGGCGAGCTGAAGGAGCGCTTCACGATCGTCATCGTGACGCACAACATGCAGCAGGCCGCGCGCGTCTCGGACCGCACCGCCTTCTTCAACCTGGCGGCCGTCGGCCAGCCCGGCAAGCTCATCGAGCTGGACGACACCGAGCGCATCTTCTCCAACCCGAGCGTCCAGGCGACCGAGGACTACATCTCCGGCCGCTTCGGCTAGACCGCTCACCCCCCGAGCCGTCATACGGTGCTGCATGGCGGTGCCACCGTGATGACGAAGGGCCCGGCTCCCCCACAGGGGAGCCGGGCCCGTTTCCGTCCGCGGTGTCCGTCAGCCGAAGATCAGCTGGACCACGTAGTAGCTCAGGGCGGCGACGAGCGCCGCCGCCGGCATCGTGATGAACCAGCCGAGGATGATGTTCTTGGCGACGCCCCAGCGGACCGCGTTGACGCGCTTCGTCGCGCCGACGCCCATGATCGCGGAGGTGATGACGTGGGTGGTCGAGATCGGCGCGTGGAAGAGGAACGCCGAACCGAACATGATCGACGCACCGGTCGTCTCGGCCGCGAAGCCCTGCGGCGGATCCAGCTCGATGATCTTGCGGCCGAGGGTCCGCATGATGCGCCAGCCGCCCGCGTACGTACCGAGCGAGAGCATCACGGCACAGGCGATCTTCACCCACACCGGGATGTCGTCGCCGGCCTGCTGCACGTCGGCGATGACCAGGGCCATCACCACGATGCCCATCGTCTTCTGCGCGTCCTGGAGGCCGTGGCCGAGCGCCATGCCCGCCGCCGAGACCGTCTGGGCGATCCGGAAGCCGCGCTTGGCCTTGTGCGGGTTGGCCTTGCGGAACATCCACAGGATCGCGCACATGACCAGGTAACCGACGACGAGGCCCACCACCGGCGAGACGAACATCGGGATGACGACCTTGTCGAGGACGCCTCCCCAGATCACCTCGGTGCCGCCGGCCAGCGCCGCGCCCACCATGCCGCCGAAGAGGGCGTGCGAGGAGGAGGACGGGAGGCCGAAGTACCAGGTGACGAGGTTCCAGATGATCGCGCCGACGAGCGCGGCGAAGAGGATGCCCATCCCCTTGTCGCCGGTCGGGGTCTCGATGAGCCCCTCGCTGACCGTCTTGGCGACGCCGCTGCCCATGAAGGCGCCGGCGAGGTTCATGACCGCCGCCATCGCGAGCGCGGCCCGGGGGGTCAGCGCCCGGGTCGACACCGAGGTGGCGATGGCGTTGGCGGAGTCGTGAAAGCCGTTCGTATACGTGAAGCCGAGCGCGACACCGATGGTCACGATCAGAGCGAAGGTGTCCACGAAGCCTCAGGACTCCTTGACCGCGATGGTCTCCACCGTGTTGGCGACGTGCTCGAACGCGTCGGCCGCCTCCTCCAGTACGTCCACGACCTGCTTGAGCTTCAGCACCTCGATGGCGTCGTACTTGCCGTTGAAGAGGTGGGCGAGCAGCTTGCGGTGGATCTGGTCGGCCTGGTTCTCCAGCCGGTTGACCTCGATCCAGTACTCGGTGAGGTTGGCCATGGTCCGGAGGTTCGGCATGGCCTCGGCGGTCAGCTCGGCCGCCCGGGCCAGGACCTCGATCTGCTGCTCGACACCCTTGGGGAGCTCTTCGATGTTGTAGAGGACGACCAGGTCGACGGCCTCTTCCATGAAGTCCATGATGTCGTCGAGGGACGACGCGAGGGAGTAGATGTCCTCGCGGTCGAACGGCGTGATGAACGAGGAGTTCAGCTGGTGGAAGATCGCGTGGGTGGCGTCGTCGCCGGCGTGCTCCGCTGCCCGCATCCGCTCCGCGATCTCGGCCCGGGCGGAAGGCTCCGCTCCGAGCAGTTCCATCAGGAGCTTGGAGCCCGTGACGATGTTGTCCGCGGACGCGGCGAACATGTCGTAGAAGCTCGTCTCCCTGGGGGTCAGACGAAATCGCACGTGAGGTCCTCGGGGTGCTGGGTTTCGGTCAGGCTGATGCTAGGCGCATCATCCGGCCACGGCTAACCGGCGTCCTCTCAGTGTCGCCCATCAGGCACAGTGATCTGCACGGGCCCCCGCCCGCTTCGGCGGGGATCGGTACCATATACCCACGAGGGGTATACACCCCCTTTCTGGACAACGGGAGGACGCGATGACGACCACCGAGGCGGACCAGGTCACCCCCGACACCGTCGAGGCTGTCGAGCCGGCCGACCACGACCACGGCGTGCACGGCTACCACAAGCAGAAGGACGAGCACCTCAAGCGGCTCCGCCGCATCGAGGGCCAGATCCGCGGCCTGCAGCGGATGGTCGACGAGGACGTGTACTGCATCGACATACTCACCCAGGTGTCGGCGTCCACGAAGGCGCTGCAGTCCTTCGCCCTCCAGCTCCTGGAGGAGCACCTGCGGCACTGCGTCGCGGACGCGGCGGCCAAGGGCGGCGACGGGATCGACGCCCGGGTCGAGGAGGCCACCAAGGCCATCGCCCGCATGATGCGGACCTGATCCGGCCGGCGGGGCCGTACCGTCAGAGGTCCTGTGCGGCCCGTTCGGCCGCGACGCGCAGGACCTCGTCGATCCGGTCCGCGCTGAGCCGCTCCCCGTCCGCGGCCGAGGCCGCGATGATCAGCTCGCCGCACAGTTCGATCTCGGCGAGGGCGACGCAGTCCGGGTCTGCGGGCACGGTTGCTGTACCGGGCGGGGCCACGCGCATCCACCTCTTCCTGCCGGCGTCGTCTCCCAGCGGTCTCCCAGCGTAGGGACGGGGCCACGCACCGCGCATGACACGTCCGGACCATTTGCCGATGGTCCGCGCCCTCGTCCGGCCGGGTCAGCCCTCGATCCTTCCGGCGTAGAGGTGCCGCCGGTCCGGCAGCGTCACCTCCACCGCGGCCCCGAAGCCGTACAGCAGGGTGGTCGACGCGACCGCGACCGTACGGCCCTGGTTGCTGAAGCTGAACTGGTGGCGGACCTTCCGCAGCCGCCCCTCGGCGTCCAGGTACGCGTCGAACGGCACGGTGTCGTCGGCGAACCCCTTCGCCGCCGCGGCGAGCGCCCCGCGCAGCTGCGGCGAGGCCGCCCGGGCCGCCGCCGCGATGTCGGCGACCCCCCGGTAGTGGCCGACTTTCACCCCTGCCAGCTCGACCTCGCCGACGTAGACGACCTCCCGCGCGCCCCGCAGCAGCTCCGCCGCCGCACCGGGGTCGGTGGCGCCCCCCGTGACGAGGTTCCCGTCGTCCAGGGTGGTGGTGTCGACGCGGACCCACTTGTCCGCGGGCACGCCGGCCCCCCGGTTCTTCATGTACAGCGCACCGGGCGTCAGCAGCTCGGTGATCGGCCGGTGCTCGCTCGCGCCAGCCGCGTCCTTCGGCAGCACCACCTGGAGCCGGCCGGTCCGGCGCCGGAAGTCGTAGCCCCCCTCGCCCCGGATCGTGACCCGGGTGCCGCCCGACGCCATCTCCATCGAGGTGCTCGCCTTCGAGCTGCCGGCCCGCGCCAGAGCGTCCGCCGCGCTCCGCACGGTCAGGGCCGGATCACCCGCGGGCTTCGGGTCCTCGGACGCCGCGCACCCGGAGACCGCCGCGGCCGAGGCGAGGCTGCCGACCAGGGCGGCGGTGACGGCCAGCGCCCCGCTCCTGTGGCCCCGCGGACGCCCGTACGACTGCACCGCCATCGCCTGCCAACCCCCCACACCGCACCGCTGTCCGCCCGGGATCCGCCCTCCCCCGGCATCCGTGCGCCCGGGGAGCACCCGATCCGGATAACGACGGCCCGGGCGACCCGTCACGCGCAGTACGGTGGTCGCGTGCACGCGCAGGCCTCCCCCCACACGACGACCACGACGGAGCGCGGCTCGTTCGCGCTGGCACGGTGCAGCTGTGGCTGGACGGGCCCGGCCCGCCGATCCCGCGACCGCGCCCGCACGGACGCCGCGGAACACGCCCGCGCCGACGAGGACCGGAGCCCCGACCCGAACTAGCCGTCGGCGGCGCGTCCCTCAGGCGGCGAGGTCGTTGCGGCCGGTGGCGGCGGGGCCGCCCAGCTGCGACTCGGGGATGTCCACCGCCTCGGGGCGGCGCGGACCGTCGGCCCGGCGCGAACGGACCAGCCGGACGCCGGTGGCGGAGCGGCCGACCGCGGCGACGACCGGGGTGAGCAGCGCGAGCGCGAGCGGGGCGAGGAGCAGCGCCACCGCCGTGCCGAGCGCGAACCCGCCGATCACGTCGGTCGGGTAGTGGACGCCCATGTAGACCCGGGCGAACCCCTCGGCGAGGGCGAGGCCGATCGCGGCGAGACCGAAGCGGCGGTGCGCGACGAAGAGACCGACGCCCAGGGCCATCGCCAGCGTGGCGTGGTCGCTGACGAACGAGAAGTCCGTCTTCCCCTCGATCAGGACCTCCAGGCCTTGGTGGTCCTTGAAGGGCCGCGGGCGCTCGACGAAGCCGCGGATGGGGATGTTGACCAGGAGCGCGATCCCGGCCGCCAGCGGGGCCCAGATCAGCCCGGCGACGGCCGCCACGGAGTCGGCGTGGGTGCCGCGCCGGCGGACGCTCCACCAGCACCACAGCACGACGAGGACCATCGCCAGCACGATGCCGTACTCGCCGACGAACTCCATGACGCGGTCGAACCACGGCGGAGCGGCCTTGGCCAGCCCGTTGATGTCGTAGAGCAGGCTGACATCGGGGTTCGAACCGTCCGATGCGAGTACAGCCATCTCCTGCGGCCCCTTGCTCTCGTGTCTGTCGTCCAACCCCCGTGGTCAGCGTGGTCGGATCGGGGAACGAACCGCCTGAGGCGCACGTTCCGCTCGCTCCGGTGGATCATGAGGACGTTACCGAAGAGTGACGGTCCCCCGCAGCTCAGGGCCACTGCATGACGGAGAGTTCCGGCCATGTCCCAAACGACCGGAAGGCCCCCGGACGGCGCCTGACGGCCCCTCCGGACCCGTCACGCCTGCGGCGCGCGGGTCGGCAGCGCCGCCGCCCCGTCCGCCGTCACCCGGGTCGCGCCGAAGTAGTCCGGGGTGTCGATCCGGTCGAAGCGGATCACCGCCCCGGTCCGCGGTGCGTCGATCATGTACCCGCCGCCGACGTAGATGCCGACGTGCCGGATGGCCCGCGAGTTGGTCAGGTCGTCCGAGAAGAAGACCAGGTCCCCCGGGAGCAGCTCCTCCCGCGAGGGGTGCGGCCCGGCGTTGTACTGGTCGTTGGCGACCCGCGGCAGCCGGATGCCGACGGCCTCGTACGCCGCCTGCGTCAGCCCGGAGCAGTCGAACCGGCCGTTCTGCGCCGCCGTGCCCGTCCCGCCCCACAGGTACGGCGTGCCGAGCTTCCCCTGCGCGTAGTGGATCGCCCCCGCCGCCAGGTGCGAGGGGTCCACCCGTCCCACCGGACGCGCGAAGCTCTTCTCCAGGGACCGGATGATCCGCACGTAGTTCCGGGTCTCGCTGATCGGCGGCACCCCGCCGTGCTTGATGACCCGGTACGCGCCCGCGTTGTACGCGGCCAGCATGTTGTTCGCCGGATCCCCCGGCACGTCCTTCACGTAGCCGGCGAGTTCGCAGTCGTACGAGGCCGCCGACGGGATCGCGTCCTTCGGGTCCCAGATGTCCCGGTCGCCGTCCCCGTCGCCGTCCACCCCGTGACCCGCCCAGGTGCCCGGGATGAACTGGGCGATGCCCCGGGCGTCGGCGGAGGAGACCGCCCTCGGGTTCCAGCCGCTCTCCTGGTACAGCTGCGCCGCCAGCAGCGCCGGGTTGATGGCGGGACAGAGGTTGCCCCAGCGCTGCACGAGCCCCTGGTAGAGCGCCGGCACCGCCCCCTTGGCCAACGCCACGGTGCCGTTCACGGAACCGCCCGCCCCGCCGGCGAGACCGGCCGCCGCCGAGTACGTACCGACGACGAGCAGGGCGAGAAAACCGAGACAGACTCCGAAGGCCCCGCCGGCCACCAGCCACGCCTTGCCAGCCCTACGCACCGTCAACCACCCCTCGGCTCATGGCAGTACGCCCCGGCGGCCCAGTCTAGGCGGCGAGGGCCCCCAAGGGGACGTTGCGCGACCTCCCGGTCACGCCGCGCGCCCGTTCAACCGCCGCCCCCGCGTGAACGCCCGCTCCGCACACCCCGCCGACTACCCTTCTCCGATGCAGTCCCGCAGCCCCGCGCTCGGCACCCGCGAGCGCATCGTCGTCGCCGCCTCGCGCCTCATCAGACGCCAGGGGTACGCCGGCACGGGCATCAAGCGGATCGCCCAGGAGGCCAACGCCACCCTCGGCTCCGTCTACCACTTCTTCCCCGGCGGCAAGGAAGCCGTCGCCGTCGCCGCGCTCGACCACGGCCGCGAGGAGTTCGCCGCCCTGCTCCGCGCCGCCCTCGACGGCCGGACCGACCCCGCCGACGCCGTCGAC
Organism: Streptomyces sp. NPDC104202; assembly: GCF_055584185.1. Classification (NCBI taxonomy): domain Bacteria; kingdom Bacillati; phylum Actinomycetota; class Actinomycetes; order Kitasatosporales; family Streptomycetaceae; genus Streptomyces; species Streptomyces sp. NPDC104202. Next base: position 14,674 of record NZ_JBVJMN010000088.1, read on the forward strand.
GCCTGCGCCCGCCGGCTCGCCCGCGAACTCCACGCCTCCGACTGGACCGACGGCTGCCCCGTCACCGCCGCCGCCCTGGAGACCCTCGGCTCCGACAACCCCATCCGGCGGGCCTGCGCCGACGCCCTCTACTCCTGGCGCAACCTCGTCGCCGACCGCCTCCACGACTGCGGCCTCCCCGCCCCCCACGCCCGCGACCTCGCCGCCACCGTCGTCCACACCCTCACCGGCGCCCAGGCGACCGCCCAGGTCACCCGCAGCGAGGAGCCCCTGATCCTGGCGGGCCGTCACCTCGCGCGCCTGGTCGGCTCGTACGTCTGACGCCGCCCCAAGAGTGCAACAACGACAATCATTGCCCGGAGTCACCCTCCGTGATACACAGAGTGACGATACGCTTCTTCGCACGGAAACCGGCCACACCACCGCAGGTCAAGACGGTCAGACCGGTCAAGTGTGCGGGGATCGGGTAAAGAGAGCCGTCAAGCCGTCACACGTGGGCGGTTTCATCAGCGAAGATAGGGCGATGACCCATGCCGTCCGGCAGGGGCAGATAACTACCCAACAGGGGCGGTGAGTTACATGTACCTGGCGGCCGAAAAGGGCGACATCACCACCATCATCGGTGGAATCGCCCCGAACTGGGGACCTTTCGGGAGCCTGGGCAACGAAGCCAAGGTGATGATCGAGGTCGTGATGGCCGTGGCCATCCTGCTCTGCCTCGGCATCGCCATCTGGGGAGCGGCCAAACAGCGCATCGGCGCGACCGCACTCCGCGACACGTTCAGCGCGGAACAGGGCAAGGGCCTCATCGTCGCCGGCCTGACCGGCGTCTTCATCATCGGATCCCTCGGGACGCTGTTCACCATCGTGTACGGCATGGCCGTCTGATATCCCGTCGGACCCCATCCAACCGAGGCCTGTTGATGTCGCGTTCCCTGATGCCCAGCCATGTTGCAGCACTGTCGTACCCGCGAACGAGTGAGGGGGCGTACCCGGCATGAGTCCCGGCGACGAGCACGACAGCTTCGGCGGCGTGGGCGGCTCGGGCCAGACCCGGACCCGCCTGCCCGAGGGCGACGTCGACGTCTACGGCGGCGCCCGCCGCCCCGTCCGCAGCTCCCGCTCCCTCATCACCGTCGTGGGCGTGGTGGTCGTCCTCGTCGCCGCCATCGCCCTCGCCAACCGCGGCGGCGGCGACCCCGCCGACGCCGCCGGCCCCCGCGCCGGCACCCCCGGCGACTCCGCCCCCACCGCCGCCACCGGCGTCCGCCCCGTCTCCGGCAAGAACGGCCGAATCCCGACCGGCTACGCCCACGACGACCAGGGCGCCCAGAGCGCGGCGACGAACTACGCGGTGGCCCTGGGGTCGGCGGAGATGTTCACCGCGTCGGCGCGGAGCGAGATCGTCCAGACGGTCTACGCTCCCTCCGCCCTCGCGTCCCGCGCGGGCGACCTCGACAAGGTGTACAGCGACAAGGACTTCCTCAGCCGGATCGGGCTGCAGGAGGACGGCACGGCGCCGCAGGGGCTGACCTTCATCTCCCGCGTCATCCCGGTCGGCTCGAAGGTCGAGAGCTACGCCGAGGACAAGGCGACGGTGGCGGTCTGGTACTCGTCCCTGTTCGGCCTCTCGGGCGAGGGTTCCAAGAACCCCGTCTCCGAGGCGTGGTACACGGGCTCGTACGAACTGCAGTGGGTCGGCGACGACTGGAAGGTCACCGGCTTCAGCCAGAAGGACGGTCCCGTTCCCGTCGGCCGCGACCAGCGGGCTTCCACGTCCCAGGAAATGAGCGACGCCGTCGGCCAGTTCGGAGGCTTCACCTATGCCCGGTAAGCGCCTCCCCCGCGGCCTGCGGCTCGCCGCGGCTCTCGGCGCCGCGCAGACTGCCGTCGTCCTGTTCGCCGGCCGTGCCCTCGCGGCGCCCACCCCGACGCCCACACCCACTCCGGCCCCGAGCGACACCAACAACCCCTGCGACCTCATCCGCGGTCCCGCTCGGGACTACTGCGAGAACGGGCGCGGGGGAACCGGCGGAGCCGGCAAGGCTCCGCTCACCGATCCCACCAGCGCCCTCGACCCCCTGTCCTCGCTCGCCCGGGGCTGCGCGGACGCGGCCGTCGCCACCATCGACTACCTCTCCAAGGCGGTGAAGGAGACCGCCGACGTCGACTTCACCAACATGCAGTTCCTCGGCCGCTACGCGATCGTGTTCGCCGCCGCGACCTTCCTGACGCTGCTGCTGTGGCTGCTCGCCGTCGCGAAGCGGGCCATCCGGGGCGTGCCGCTGACGGTCGCGCTGTCGGAGGCCATCGGGTTCCTGTGGCTGACGGTGCTGGCCTCCGCGTTCACCCCGCTGATCCTGTACACCGTGGTGAACGCCACCGACGCCGTCACCGAGGTCATCGCCTCGGGCACCGGCCAGCAGACCGACATCTTCTTCGGCAGCTTCAAGCAGGCCCTGCAGAAGGGCGACAGCATCGGTGGCGGCCCCATCATGCTGATCATCGTGTCGCTGGTGACCGTCCTCGCCGCCGGCGTGCTCTATCTGGAGCTGTTCCTCCGCGCCGTGATGCTCTACGTCGGCGCGCTCCTCGGCGTCGTCGTCTACTCGGGCCTCGTCGACAAGAACATGTGGGGCCACGTCCGCCGCTGGGCGGGCATCATGATCGCGGTCATCCTGGTGAAGCCGATCATCGTGATCGTCCTCGGCCTGGCCGGGGCGCTGTCCTCGGGCACCGGCCCGGACTCGTTCTCCGCCGTCGTCTCCGGCCTCGCGATCATCCTGCTCGCCATCTTCGCCTCCGCGATGATCTACCGCTTCGTACCCGGCTTCGGCGACGAGATCGCCGCCTCCCGCAACAACCGCCTCCACCGCGCGGGCGAGAACGCGGCCGCCGCCGTCATCTCCTCCCCCGCCTCCCTCGTCTCCCAGGGAATCAAGACCCACAGCTCCCGCGGCGACGGCGGCCCGTCGTCCCAGGGCGCCGGCCCCCGCCCCGCCAACGCCGTCTCCGGCGGCATGGCCGCCCACAGCAGCCGCGGCGGCGGCGGAGCGACGCCCCCGCCCCCGCCCCGTAGCAGCAGTCCCACCACGGGTACCCCGCACAGCAACCGCAAGAACTCTGGAGGTGCAGGGCGTTGACGACCCAGTCCCACCCGGTCGCGCCCCGCCGCACGTATCTCGTGGGCCGCGCCCGGCCGAACGCGATCGTCGGCAAGAACCGCGAGACCGGCGAGATCGCCCTGATCATCGTCGGCGCCTTCCTCGGCATGATGAGCGGACTCCTCGTCCCCCTGCTCCCCCTGCGGATCGCCCTGCTCGCCGGCCTGCCGATGATCGCGATCGCGGCCGTGTACCTCCCGTACAAGCACCGCACGTTCTACAAGTGGTTCGAGATCAACCGCAGCTACAAGCGGATGCTGAAGCGCGGCACGGCCTACCGCTCCGTCGTCGTCGAGGCCGGCACCCGCCTGGACGGCCGCGAGGTCGAGGTCGGCCCGCCGCCCGGCATCGGCCGGGTCGGCTGGCTCGCCGCCCCCTTCGGACCGGACGAGATCGCCGTCCTGCTGCACGCCGACCGCCGCACGGTCACCGCCGCCATCGAGATCGAGGGCCCCGGCGTCGGCCTGCGCGACAGCGAGGACCAGGAGGCACTGGTCGACCGCTTCGGCACCCTCCTCAAGCACGTCGCCAACGGCGACGGCTTCGTGACCCGCCTCCAGATGCTGGCCCGCACCCTCCCCGCCGACCCCGACGCGCACGCCAAGGACGTCGGCCAGCGCGGCGACCCGCACGCGCCCCCGTGGCTCCAGGAGTCCTACGACCAGCTCCAGTCGATGGTCTCCACCTCCAGCGAGCAGCACCGCGCCTACCTCGTCGCCTGCATGCACTACACGCGCGAACTCGCCGCCGAGGCCAACGCCATGGCCCGCGCCGCCCGGCACGCCTCCGGCGCCCGCAAGCTGGACCGCGACGCCGGCCTCGCCGTCGTCATGGCCCGCGAGCTCACCGACATCTGCGCCCGCCTCGCCGAGGCCGACATCCGCGTCCGCCAGCCCCTGGGCCAGTCCCGGCTGGCCTCCCTCGTGCACTCCATGTACGACCCGGACCACCCCATCGACCACATCCAGGCCATGACCAAGCGCAACGCCTGGCCGGCCGAACTCGACGCGATGGAACCGACGTACCTCCAGGCCAAGACCCGCGAGTCCTCCACCCGCGCCCCCTGGTGCCACGCCACGGCCTGGGTGAAGGAGTGGCCGATGACCCCGGTCGGCGTCAACTTCCTCGCCCCGCTCCTCGTCCACACCCCGGACGTCATCCGCACGGTCGCCGTGACCATGGACCTGGAGCCCACCGAGGTCGCCATCGAGCGGATGCTCACCGAGAAGACCAACGACGAGGCCGACGCCAGCCGCGCCGCCAAGATGAACCGCACGGTCGACCCCCGCGACATCGCCGCCCACGGCCGGCTCGACCAGCGGGGTGAAGATCTCGCCAGCGGCGCTGCCGGAGTGAACCTGGTCGGGTACATCACGGTGTCGTCGCGTTCGCCCGAGGCCCTCGCCCGGGACAAGCGCACGATCAGGGCCTCCGCCGGCAAGTCGTACCTGAAGCTGGAGTGGTGCGACCGCGAGCACCACCGGGCCTTTGTGAACACCTTGCCGTTCGCGACCGGCATCCGCCGCTAGGGCCGAAGGGGCACAGACCGATGCGAGATCCGCTGTCCGTCCTCACCGACGCCTTCACCTCCTTCCTCTTCGGGAAGGTGGAGACGACCCGCCTGCCCGTCCGCACCTCCACCGGCCAGGCCCAGGCCGTCTACCTGCCGACCGCCGCCCCCGGCCTCGGCGACTCCGGCGTCATCATCGGCCGCGAGGTGTACAGCGGGAAGGGCTACATCTACGACCCGTTCCAGCTGTACGGGCAGCAGCTCCCCGCCCCGCACTGGCTGGTCCTCGGCGAGTCCGGCAACGGCAAGTCGGCGCTGGAGAAGACGTACGTGCTCCGCCAGCTCCGCTTCCGGGACCGGCAGGTCGTCGTGCTCGACGCGCAGGGCGAGGACGGCGTCGGCGAATGGAACCTCATCGCGCAGGAGCTGGGGATAACTCCCATCCGGCTCGACCCGATGGTCGCCAACGACTCCGGCATCCGCCTCAACCCCCTCGACCCCTCGATCACCACGACCGGCCAGCTCGCGCTGCTCCGGACGATCATCGAGGTGGCGATGGGCCACGGCCTCGACGAACGCTCCGGCTTCGCGCTCAAGGTCGCCCACGCCTACGTCACCGCGCACAAGACCGACCGGCAGCCGATCCTCACCGACATCGTCGAGCAGCTCCGCCACCCCAAGGCCGAGTCGGCGGAGGCGATGAACGTCGACATAGACGACGTACGGGCCTGGGGCCTGGACGTCGCCCTCGTCCTCGACCGCCTCGTCGACGGCGACCTGCGGGGCATGTTCGACGGTCCGACGACCGTCGGCATCGACCTCGACGCACCCCTGATCGTCTTCGACCTCTCCCACATCGACCGCAACTCGATCGCCATGCCGATCCTCATGGCGATCGTCGGGGTCTGGCTGGAGCACACCTGGATCCGCCCCGACCGGAAGAAGCGCATCTTCCTCGTCGAGGAGGCCTGGCACATCATCAACAGCCCTTTCGTGGCCCAGCTGTTCCAGCGGCTGCTGAAGTTCGGCCGCCGCCTCGGCCTGAGCTTCGTCGCCGTCGTCCACCACCTCTCCGACGTCGTCGACGGAGCGGCGGCCAAGGAGGCGGCGGCGATCCTCAAGATGGCCTCCACCCGGACCATCTACGCCCAGAAGGCCGACGAGGCGCGGAACACGGGGCGGGTCCTCGGCCTGCCCCGCTGGGCGGTCGAGATCATCCCCACGCTCACCCCGGGCATCGCCGTCTGGGACGTCAACGGCAACGTGCAGGTGGTCAAGCACCTCATCACCGAACGCGAACGCCCGCTCGTCTACACCGACCGCGCCATGACCGAGGCGTCGGACCCGTCCGTCGACCCGGAACTGGAGTGGGAGACCGAACAGCGCGCCCTCCTCGTCGAGCAGCAGATGAACGGCTCCTCGCAGTCGACGGTGGCGTAGATGGAACCGGCACGGAAGGCAGGAGGCGTCTCCGACGGGCTGCTGCTCGGTCTCTTCGGCCTCCTCCTCTGCCTCACCGTCCTGGTGTGGACGGCGACCGGCCTCGCGGGCCTGTTCGCCCACGGCGCCTGGCCGCCGGGGGTCGCCCTCACCGGCACCCCCGCGGCCCTGCGCTCCCTCGCCACCGCCCCGACCGACCTCCCCGCCGCCTGGCCGGCCACCCCGCCGGACGGGCTCTCGGGGTACGGGCTCTTCTGGGGCATCCTCATCGGCGAGGCGATGATCCTCCTGGTCCTCGCCGTCTTCGTCCTCGGCACCCTCGCCCGCTGGCGCGCCGTCCGCGCCCACCGCAAGGCGGGCACGTACGCCCACCCCGGCCCGGCCCCCGCGGCCACCCCGGCCCCGATACACGAGACCACGCCCGCCCCCGTACGAGCCCCCGACCCCACGCCCGTACGGGAGACCCCTCCCCCCGCGCGGGGTCCGCGGCAGCACGCACCGAGCCCCGAACCCGCCCGGAGTCCGCAGCACCCGCAGCAGGAGACCACGCCCGTACGGGAGACCGCCCCCGCCCCCGTACCCACCCCGGCACCGCCCCGCGACCGCCTCCCGGCCCCCGCCGCGCCCGCCGCGCCCGCCCGCACCGTCTACGGCCCGCCCGCGGAACGCCTCCCGGCCGCCGTCCAGGCCGTCCGGGACGCCGAAGGCCCCGTCCTCGTCGTCACGTCCGACCCCGCCGTCTGGTCGTCGACCAAGGACGCGCGCGGCAAGCTCGGCCCGGTCCTCGTCCACGACACCGGACACCTCTGCGACACCCCCGCCCGGCTGCACTGGTCGCCGTCGGAGGGTTGCGAGGACCCCGACACCGCCCAGGAACGGGCGGTCGCCCTGCTGGCCCCCGTCCGCCCGCCCGCCCGGCTCGACGCGGCCACCGCGGACACCGCCGAAACGCTCCTGCGCTGCTGGCTCCACGCCGCCGCCGTAGACGGCCGCCCCTTCCGCCAGGTCCACCGCTGGGCCCAGGGCGCCGGCGCCCACGAACCCGTACGGATCCTCCGCAGCCACCCCAAGGCCGCCTCCGGCCACGCCGGCCTCCTGGAGTCCGCCCTGACCGCCCACCCGGATAGCCGCCGCCTCGCCCAGGAACTGACGGCCCGTGCCCTCGGCGCGCTCTCCTCGGTCCACATCCGGGAGGCGTGCACACCGAATCGAACGGATTCGCTGGCGCTCGCATCTTTCATCGCCGAAGGGGGCACCCTCTACGTGGTGGGCGAGGCGATCGAGGACCCCCGCACCCACCCCGGCGCGATGCCGCTCCTCACGGCACTCGCCGCAAGCGTGGTCGAGCACGGCCGCCGCATGGCCGCACGGTCATCCGACGGTCGGCTCGACCCACCAATGACCCTCGTCCTCGACGACGTCGCGGCCGTGGCCCCCCTCCCCCGCCTCCCGGAACTCCTCGCCACCGGGCACACCCAGGGCCTCCCGACCCTGGCCCTCATGCGCTCCGCCGAGCAGGCCCGCGCGCGCTGGCCCGAAACCTCGGCCAGCCGCTGAACGACCCTCCGGGAGGCCGGCTCAGCCGGCCGGCCGCAGCAGCTCGTACTCGCGCTCGTTCTCGGTCTCGCTGCCGTGCAGAGCGACCCGCACCCCGGTGTCCGTGAACCCGAGCCGCCGGTACGCCGCCTGGGCCCGCGCGTTCTCCGCGTGGACGTACAGCCGCACCCGCTCCGTCCGCCACCCCTCCAGCGACCAGGACCACTCCGCGGCCGCCGCGAACAGCGCGTCGATCACCCCGGAGCCCCGCGCCTCGTCCCGCACGAACACCCCGACCACATGCGTCTGCTCGACCTCCGGGACGTCCCCGAAGAGCGACTCCGCCGCGGCCCGCTCCACCAGCACCGACACGGTGCCCACCCACCGGCCGTCGGCGTCCTCCGCGACGAACTGGCGCACGGTGCCGGGCCCCTCCTCCGAGGCGCCCACCGTCCGCTCCCGCCAGAAGGAGTCCGGGCGCTCGACCGCCACCTCGTACGTCTCCAGGAACGCCAGGTGCGCCACGGGGTCCCGCAGCGCGGCCAGCCGCAGCTCCCTGGCCTTCTCCCACTCGTCGGGGCGGATGACACGAATCGCAAAGTCCATGTCCCGATCCTGACGACGGCGCACCTCCCCTGACAAGGGCTTTTCCCTCCCCGTCGTACCCCGGTACCACGCCCCCGCCGCCACCCCCGACCACGGTCGGACGAACCCCCGCCGCCGCCTCCCTACCGTCGAAGACATGATCCGAGCAGAGAACCTCACCAAGCGGTACGGCGACACCACTGTCGTCCACGACCTCGGCTTCACCGTCCGCCCCGGCACCGTCACCGGCTTCCTCGGCCCCAACGGCGCCGGGAAGTCCACCACCCTGCGCATGCTCCTCGGCCTCGACGCCCCGACCCGCGGCCACGCCACCGTCGACGGCCGCGCCTACGCCGGCCACCCCGCCCCGCTCACCCGCGTCGGCGCCCTCCTCGAAGCCCGCGCCGTCCACCCCGGCCGCTCCGCCTTCCACCACCTCATGGCCCTCGCCCACACCCACGGCATCCCCCGCGCCCGCGTGGACCGCGTCCTCGCCCTCACCGGCCTCACCCAGGTCGCCCGCAGACGCGTCAAGGGCTTCTCCCTCGGCATGGGCCAGCGCCTCGGCATCGCCGCCGCCCTGCTCGGCGACCCCGCCACCGTCATCCTCGACGAACCCGTCAACGGCCTCGACCCCGAGGGCGTCCTCTGGATCCGCACCCTCCTCAGATCCCTCGCCGCCGACGGCCGCACCGTCCTCGTCTCCTCGCACCTCATGAGCGAGATGGCCCTCACCGCCGACCACCTCATCGTCATCGGCAAGGGCCGCCTCCTCGCCGACACCACCGTCGAGGAGCTCGTACGGTCCGCGGGCGGCGCCTCCGTGAAGGTCGTCACCCCCGAACCGGACCGGCTGCGGAACCTGCTCCCCGGCGCGCAGATCACCGCCGAGGCCCCCGACACCCTCCTCGTCTCCGGCCCGGACGCCCCCGAGATCGGCCGCACCGCCGCCGCCCACGGCCTCCCCCTCCACGAACTGACCCCCAGGGCCCCCTCGCTGGAAGAGGCGTTCATGGCCCTCACCCACGACTCCGTCGAATACCAGGGAGCCCCCGCATGACCACCGCCGCCACCCCCCACCGGCTCACCACCGCCCGCGTCCTGCGCTCGGAATGGCACAAGCTGTGGACCGTCCGCTCTACCTGGACCACCGTCCTCACGGCCACCGCGATCGTCCTCGGCGTCGGCGTCCTCATGGGCGCCACCTACACCTCCGACGGCGGCGACTCCGACGTCGACACCGTCGTCCTCACCCTCTACGGCTCGCAGCTCGGCGCCATCGCCCTCGCCGTCCTCGGCATCCTCGTCACCGCGGGCGAGTACGCGACCGGCATGATCAGCGCCACCCTCACCGCCGTCCCCCGCCGCCTCCCCGTCCTGGGCGCCAAGGCCGCCGTCTACGCCGCCGTCGTCCTCACGGTCTCCCTCGCCACCGCCCTGCTGACCTTCCTCACCGCCCAGACCCTCCTCTCCGACACCGACCAGGCCGCCTCCCTCACCGACGACGGCGTCCTCACCGCCCTCGCCGGCAACGCCGCCGGCGTCACCCTCCTCGGCCTGATCGCCCTCGGCCTCGGCGCCGCCCTCCGCTCCGTCCCCGGCGCCATCGGCGCCTACGTCGGCGGCGTCCTCGTCGTCCCCGAGATCCTCGGCGCCCTCCCGTACGAGACGGTCGACACGGCCGTCCGGTACTTCCCCACCCAGGCCGCCGGCGCCCTCGGCTCCGCGACCCCGCTGCCCGGCGCCGCCACCCCCGGCGCCGCCCTCCTCGCCCTGCTCCTGTGGGCCGCGGCCGCACTCGCCGTCCCCGCACTGTTGCTCAAGCGCCGGGACGTATGAGGATGATGACGGGGTGACCACGGAGGAGACACCGCAGCCCACCGGCACCACCGGACCGAGCAGGCAGGTCCAGCGCCTGCTCGCCCGGGTCCGGGCCCTCGACGCCCGCCGCCCCCGCCTCTGGGACGCCGCCCTCACCGCGGGGTGGACCCTGGCGGCGCTCGTCGACGCGGCCGGCGGCTGGCGCACCACCGCCCACGACCCCGGGGTCCCCGCCTGGCTCGTCGTCACCCTGAGCCTGGCCCTGTCCCTCCCGCTCTTCTGGCGCCGCAGTCACCCCACGGCCGTCCTGGCGGTGATGGCCGCCGCGGCCTTCGCCAGCGAGGCGTCCGGGGCCTCCCTCCAGGCCGCCTACCTCCAGACCCTCCCCCTCTTCCACATCGTGCTGCGCCGCCCCACCCGCACCCTGCTCCTCGCCCTCGCCCTCACCTCGCCCCCGCTCGTCGTGGGCGCGATCCGCTTCCCCTCCGGCAGCTGGGACCAGCGCATCCTCCCCACCCTCTGGGCGTACGCCCTGGTCGAACTCCTCGGCATCGTCGTCCGCTCCCGCCGCGAGCACACCGCCGGCCTCGTCGACCGCGCCCGCCGCCTGGAGATCGAGCGCGACCAGGAGGTCCGGCTCGCCGCCGCCGCCGAACGCACCCGCATCGCCCGCGAGATGCACGACATCGTCGGCCACCACCTCTCCGTCATCACCGGCCTCGCCGACGGCGGCCGGTACGCGGCGGCGAAGAACCCCGAGCGCGCCACCCAGGCCCTGGACGCCATCGGCGCGACCGGCCGCGAGGCCCTCACCGAACTCCGCCGCCTCCTCGGCGTCCTGCGCGACGACGACCAGGAGGCCGCCCGCGACCCCCAGCCCACCCTGGCCGACCTCGACAGCCTCATCACAGGCGTGCGCAAGGCGGGGCTGCCGGTCCACCTCGACGCCCGCCCCGCCCCCGCCTCGGCACCGGCGCTCCCCCCGGGAGCCCAGCTGACGATCTACCGCGTCGTCCAGGAGGCCCTGACGAACACCCTGAAGCACGCGGGCGCGGGGGCGACGGCACGGGTGACCCTCACGTACACCCCCCAGGAGACACGGACGGAGATCACCGACGACGGCACGGCGACGGCGATTCCCGGCCAGGGCCAGGGACTCATCGGAATGCGCGAACGCGCGGCCCTCTACGACGGCACACTCGAGACCGGCCCCCTGCCGACCGGCGGCTGGGCCGTCACGCTCCGACTCCCCCGGGAAGGCTCCCCCTCGTGACGACCGTTCTCATCGCGGACGACCAGCCGATGCAGCGCTTCGGCTTCCGCATGCTGCTCGAAAGCCAGGACGACATGACGGTCGTCGGCGAGGCGTCCAACGGCACCGAGGCGATCCGCCTGGTCGACCGCCACCACCCCGACGTCGTCCTCATGGACATCCGGATGCCCGGCCTGGACGGCATCGAGGCCACCCGCCGCGTCATCGCCACCGGAGCCCGCACCCGCATCCTCATCGTGACCACCTTCGACCTCGACGAGTACGCCTACGACGGCCTCCGCGCCGGCGCGAGCGGCTTCCTGGTCAAGGACGCCCAGCCCGAGGAACTCCTCGCCGGCATCCGCGCGGTCGCCGCCGGAGACGCCGTCGTCGCCCCCAGCCTCACCCGCCGCCTCCTGGACGCCTACATCCATCACCTGCCGGCCTCGACGCCCCCGCCGGCGGAACGGACGGAAGACCCCCGGCTCGCCTCCCTCACCGACCGGGAGCGCGAGATCCTCACGGTCATCGGCAAGGGCTGGAGCAACACGGAGATCGCCGAACGCCTCCACCTCGCCGAATCCACCGTCAAGACCCATGTGGGTCGCGTCCTCGCCAAGACCGGCACCCGCGACCGCGTCCAGGCCGTCATCCTCGCCTACGACACCGGCCTCACCACCCCCGCCCCCTGACGGTCCCTCGCCTTCCCGCCCCCACGACCCCCAGAACGCAAAAATGCCTCAACCCCCGGACGATGTCCGGGGGTTGAGGCTAAAAATTGTTCGGCGGCGTCCTACTCTCCCACAGGGTCCCCCCTGC
>NZ_JBVJMN010000089.1:0-26776 GCF_055584185.1 Streptomyces sp. NPDC104202
CGGGGGACACCCTTCGAGATCGGAGAGGCGCGGCACCACCCCCCCCCCTCCCCCCTCTCCCCCGCCTAATCGCTCCCCCCCCCCCCCCCTCTCCCCCCCGGCGGCCGCCGGGGGCGACCGGCTCGCCCGGCCCGGCTCAGCGGCCGAAGGTGTCGATGTTCTCGACGAGCCAGCGGCCGTTCCGGTGCACGACGTCGACGGCGAACATCGCGCCGGCGTAGACGCCCTGGTCCCCGGCCGTGGTCTTCTTGCCCTTCGCCGGCGGGCCGGCCGTGCTCACGCTGCTCTGGTCCGCGTAGACCAGGACGCGGGCGCGGTCGCCGTCGATCCGCTCCACCGCGCTGTCGGTGACGGTCGTGGTGATCACCGTCTTCTGCCGGGCCGCCTGGGCGAGCACCCCGCCCAGCAGCGTCCCGTGCTGGGCGACGGCCTTGCCCGTGAGGAGCGTCGTGCGGGCCCGTTCGAAGGGGGCCGTGTCGGCGTGGTCGTACGAGAAGAGCGCCGCGACGGCCGCCCCCGTCTGCCCCTTGATCTCGCTGGTGCGGGCGAGGTCCGTGAGCGCGGTGTTGCCGCGCGCGGGGTCGTCGCGGAGGGCGCCCGCCCTGCTGTGGGCCCAGCCGGCGAACCCGCCGAGCAGGAGCGTCAGGACGCACAGGACGACGAGCGGGATGCGGCCGGCCGTCCGGCCGCCGGTCCCCTCCCGGGTCCCCGTCTCCGCCTTCGGCACGTCGGGCGTCTCCCGTACGGCCTTCGGCGCCGGCCAGTGCCCGGTGCGCGGGCCGGGTTCCGTGAGCAGGCCCGCGGGCGTGCGCGGCCGGCCGGCCGGTGCCTGCTGTTCGGCGAGGGCGGCCCGGCGGCGCTGGCGGTTGAGGTGGTGGCGGGGCGTCGGCATCGTGCGTGTCCTTTCGGGTGCGGGCGGCTGTCGCGGGAGGGCCGGGTCAGCCGCCCGCCGTGCCGCCCACCGGGGCCTGCCCCAGCGCGCTGAGCTTCCAGTGGCCGTCGGTGCGGGTGAGTTCGCCGAGCATGCGGCTGTCCTTGTCCGTGCTCTTGCTGTCGGGCGTGGTGACGGTGATCCGCAGGGCGACGAGCAGCCGGGCCCGCCCCGCCCGGTCGTCCAGCTCCGTGACGGCCCCGGACAGCACCCGGGCGGTGGTCACCGTGCGCGCGGTGCGCACCTGGCCGGTGAACTCCTCGCGGCCCTCGACCAGTTGCCGGTGCAGTTCACCGGTCGTGGAGGACTCCCAGAGGTCGAGGCCCTGCTCCACCCGCTGGTGGTCGAGGGTGTTGAGGTTCTGCACGGCCTGCTCCCCGGCGGCGAGCGCCTCGTCGCGCTGCACGGCGTACGCGGCGGAGTCGTCGTGGGCGGCGGCGTACCAGTCCCGGCCGGTCCAGGCCGCGGAGGCGCCCGCGGCGAGGGTGAGGACGAGGGCCACGGCCAGGGCCGGGCGGATGCCCGCCGGGGTGCGGACCGGACGCGTCATGGGGTGCTCCCGTCTCCCGCTCATGGTCAGCGGGCCTCGATGTCGACGATCAGCCACCGGTCTCCCCGGAGGGTCGCGGTGACGGTGAGCTGGGCCGCGGCGGACGTGACGGTCCCCCCGTCCCGACCTGCCGTGCCCTGAGGCGCGGCGTCGCGGCGGGAGGTCTGGTCGAGGAACACGAGGAGGCGCGCGCTGTCCCCGTCGAGTGCGATCACGCCGGTGCGGACGGTCTGGGTGCTGAGGGTGACGCGCTGCTCGACGAGCTGCGCGCGGACCTGGGCGAAGAGGTCCTTGTACTGGCGGGCCGCGCGTCCGGCGAGGACGGTCGCGGCGGAACGCTCCACGGCGTCGTCGCTCGTGGGCGTGTAGGAGAAGATCCGGGCGAGGCCCTCGCCGACGTCGCCGCCGACGCGGGCGGTGGCGCCGGCGTCGGTGAGCGCCGCGTTGCGCGCCGAGGGGGTGGACCGGAGCTGGTGGGCGCCGTGGAAGAAGGCGCTTCCGGCGACGAGGAGGGCGGCGACGGCCGCGGCGAGGGCGGCCGTGCGCCGGGTGACGGCGAAGCGGCGGTGGGCGACGGGCGGGGCGGCCCGGGGGTCGTCGCCGTCCCCGGCCGCTGCCTCGCCTTCGCCGTCGCCGTCGCCGTCGCCCTCGCCGTCCACGTCATCGTCGGCGCCCGCCTCCGCGCCGACGTCCGCTTCCGCTTCCGCTTCCTCTTTCTCTTCCGCGACCGCCGTTCCGTCCTCGACGGGGGTACCGGCCTTCGTGTCGGCCTTCTCGGTTCGGCGCAAGAGCCGCGTCATTCGTCCTCGCCCTCCTCGGCCCCGGCGACGGGGACCGCGCTCAGCGCCGCGACCTTCCAGGTGTGCTCGCCGGTGCGCGTCAGAACCGCCTCCAGGCGCTTGCGGTCGGTGGTCGCGGCGCCGCCGCCGCGCGGGGTGACGTCGACGCGGACGGTCGCGATGAGTTTCGCCGTACCGGCCCTCGCGTCGAGCGCGGTGAGGGCGGCCTCGGTGACCGTGGCGCGCGCCGAGGCGCCCACCGCGGGTGCGGTGCGCGCGAGTTCGGTGCGCAGCGGTCCGGTCGACGCGTCGCGCCAGGCCCGGATGCCCGCCTCGGCGTGCTCGCGGGTCGAGGCGTCGAGGGAGTTGAGGACCGTGAGGCGGTCGCGGCCCTCGGCGAGCGCCGTGTCCCGCTCCCGGCCGAAGGCGAGTCCTTCGTCGGTGCGGGCCTGCGCGTAGGTCCAGGCGCCGGTACCGCAGAAGCCCAGCGCGACGACGAGGGCCCCGGCGCCCAGGAGCCGTCCCCGCCTCATCGGGACCCCCCGGCGGGCAGGCCGAGGAGGCCGGCCAGGTCGGTCGGTCCGCCGTTCTGGCCCGGCAGCGCGAGCGCGCCGGGCAGGGTCTGCCGGGTGTCCGTCGTGGTGGGCGCGCGCCCCGGGGGCAGGGAGCCCGGCCGGGCCGGTACGGGGACGGCTCCGCCCTTCGGCGCGTGGGCCGAGCCCCGAACGTTGATCCCGGCCGCGGCGGAGCCCGTACAGGCGGCGCCGGTGTTGAGGGCGGGTGCGGTGCCCAGGTCGAGACCGTTGCGGTAGCGCGTCGCGCCGTATCCGGCGGTGCAGGGCAGGGGCTTGAAGAAGGTGACGGCCATGCCGAAGTTCATCCGGCCTCCCTGGACGGCGGTGGCTCCCGCCGAGACGGCCGCCGGGTACTTCACGAACAGTTCCTCCATGCCGCGCTGCCGGGTGACGGCGATCTCCGAGGTGGTGAGGAGGTTGGCCAGGACGACGCCGAGGCTCGGGTCGAGATCGCGCAGGAGCCCGCTGACCTGGCCGGTGGCGTCGGGGGTGACGGCGAGGAGGCGGCGCAGGTCGGCGTCGGAGCCCTTGAGGGTGGTGGCCAGGGTGCGCGCGCCGGTGGCGAAGTCGCGGATGGCGCGGCTCTCCTCGGCCTGGGTGCGCAGGACGACCTCCCCGTCGTCGATGAGCCGGGTGGTGGCCGGCAGCGAGGCGTCGGCGGCCTGGACGAAGCGGCTGCCGCTGTCGAGGAGGGCCTGGAGGTCGTCGCCGTGTCCCTGGAACGCCTTGCCGAGTTCGTCGACGACCGTGCGCAGGGACTCCAGGGGTACCGAGCGCGTGAGGTCGTTCATGCTCGCGAGCACGTCGGTGACGGGTGCCGGCACCTGGGTGTCGGACTGTTCGATGCGGGCGCCGTCGGCGAGGAAGGGGCCGCCGTCGCTCTCGGGGCGCAGGTCGATGTACTGCTCGCCGACGGCGGAGAGTCCGGCGACCACGGCCCGCGCGTCGGCGGGGATCCGGGGGGCGGACTTCTTGATGCGCAGTTCGGCCACGACGCCTTCGGCGGTCAGGCCGATGTCCCCGACGCGTCCCACGGAGACGCCCCGGTAGGTGACGTCGGAGTGGGTGAACAGGCCGCCGGTGCGGGCGAGGTGGACCCGCACGGTGTAGTGGTCGGCGACGCCCGCGTAGCGGCCGAGGTCGGCGTAGCGGACGCCGACGAAGCCGAGGACGAGGACCGCGATGACGAGGAAGGCGAGGTTCTTGAGCCGTACGCTGCGGGTGATCACCGGATCTCGCCCCCGTCCTTCGGCGGAGCGGCCGGGGGCAGCGGCAGCGGGTTCGCGCTCGCGGTCCCGCTGCCCGTCCCGGTGCCGCGGCGGGCGCCGGGGTCCGGCTCGGACGGCGTGGGTGCGGGGGTGGGCGTGGGCTCGGTCCTGGGGATCAACGGCGGGATCACCTGCGTTCCCGGGGCGGCGGCGAGGTGCAGATAGGTGTTGAGGTAGTCGCCCTTGATGCCGCGCAGCACCTCGTCGGTGAAGGGGTACGTGAGCAGGACCTGGAGCGATGCGGGCAGGTCGGCACCGGCGTCCGCGAGTGCCGTGAGGGTGGGCGCGAGGGCCTTGAGGTCGGCGACCATGTCCTTCTTGCTCGCGTCGATGGTGGTGACGGCGACCCCGGACAGGGTGTCCAGGGCGCGCAGCATGGTCAGCAGGGAACCCCGCTGTCGCTCCAGGGTCTTGAGGCCGGGCGAGAGGCGGGTGAGGACCGTGTCGACGTCCTTCTTGCGGCCGGCGAGGGTGGCGGAGAGCCGGTTGAGGCCGTCGAGTGCGCGGGTGATGTCGCCGCGGTGGGCGTCCAGGGTGGTCACGAGGGTGTCGACCCGCCGGAGCATCGAGCGGACCTCGGGTTCGCGTCCGCCGAGCGCCGCGTTGAGTTCGCGGGTGATGGTCTTGAGCTGGTTGACCCCACCGCCGTTGAGGAGCAGGGAGAGCGCGCCGAAGACCTCCTCGACCTCGGTGTTGCGGCTGGTGCGGGCGATCGGGATGACGCTGCCGTCGGTGAGGCGGCCGCCGTCGTCCTTGGGCGGGGCGACGAGCTGGATGTACTTCTCGCCGAGGAGGCTGGACTGTTCCAGACGGGCGCCCGCGCCGGCGGGCAGCCGGACGTCACCGTTGATCTTCAGGGTGACGCGGGCGGACCAGCTGTCGTTCGTGCCGAGCTCGATGGCGGTGACGCGGCCGACGGCGACGTCGTTGACCTTCACCGCGGACTGCGGCACGAGGCTGAGCACGTCGTCGAGTTCGGCGGTGACCGTGTAGGGGTGGGAGCCGAGGTCGGCGCCGCCGGGCAGGGGCAGGTCCTCGATGCCGTCGAACCGGAAGGGGTTCCCGGGGGTGACGCCGAGGACGACGGCGAGCCCGACGCCGAGTGCGATCACGCCGAGGGCGCCGGCTCCGGCGGCCCGCCGGGTCGGCGGGGCGGGGCGCCTCATCGCTCCCCCTTTCCGTCCGCGGTGGCGGGGGAACCGCCGGACGAGGCCGAGCCGCCGGCGACCGGCAGCGGGAGCAGGGGTCCGCCCAGGCTGATCTCGTTGAGGTTGGCGCGGCCGTCGATGGTCCGGGTGTCCTTGTTGTAGGCGTTGACGACGTTGGAGGCGGCGAGCGGGCCGACGTCGAGGGCCTCCGCGAGGGAGGCGCGCTGGTCGACGAGGGTCTGGGTGAGGGGGACGAGGCGGTCGACGTTCTTCTTCAGTTCGCCGCGGTTGTCCTGGATGAATCCCTTGACCTGGACGAGGGCCTTGCCGAGTTCCTTGAGGGCGCCGGCGAGGTCGTCCTTGTTCTCCGCGAAGTAGCCGACGACCTCGGCGAGGCGCTCCTGCGCGGTGCGGACGTCGCCGTCCTTGTCCTTGAGCATGGTGGTGAAGGTCTGGAGCCGGCCGAGGGTGGTGAAGAGGTCGTCGCTGCTGCCGTCGAGGGTCTTGGCGGCCTTGCCGAACTCCTGGAGGGAGGTGCCGATGGACGTGCCGTTGCCCTTCAGGTTCTTCGCGCCCGTCTCCAGGAGTTCGGACAGGGCGCCGGTGGAGTTGGCGCCGTCCGGTCCGAGGGCCCGGCTCAGTTCGGTGATCGAGTCGTAGAGCTGGTCGATCTCGACGGGAGTGCGGTTGCGGTCGGCGGGCAGTTCCGCGCCGTCGGCGAGCGCGGGGCCGGTGCGGTACGCGGGGGTGAGCTGCACGTACCGGTCGGCGACGATGCTCGGGGCGACGACGAGGGCCCGGGCGTCGGCGGGGACGCGGACGCCCTCGTCGAGGTGGAGCCGGACGCGCACCCGGGTGCCCCGCGGCTCCACGGACTCGACCTCTCCGACGTGGACGCCGAGGATCCGCAGGTCGGAGCCGGCGTAGATGCCGACCGTCCGGTCGAACCAGGCGGTGATCCGGGTGCCGTCGTCGCCGAGGACGCGGACGGCGACGAGACCGCAGGCGGCGAGCAGGACGAGGGCGAGCCCGGCGACGAGGGGCCTTCTGGGTCTGGTCATCATTCACCGCTCCCCTGGGCCGCCGCCTTCGGTCGCGGCGGCAGGCATCCGGTCGTGGGCTGCGCGTTCTCGGGCAGATAGGTGCGGGGCACCACGCCGCACAGGTAGCTGTCGAACCAGCGGCCGCTGCCGAGGGTGTTGCCGACGAGCCGGTAGTACGGGCCGATCAGCGCGAGCGTCCTGTCGAGCTTGCCGCTGTTCTTCTCCAGGACTCCGGTGACGCGGCTGAGGGCCTTGAGGGTGGGGCCGAGCTGCCGGTCGTTGTCCTTGACGATGCCGCTGAGTTCGGTGCCCAGCGCCCTGCTGCCCTTGAGGAGGGCGCGGATGGCGTCGCGGCGCTTCTGGAGTTCGCCCAGCAGGGAACCGCCGTCCTCGATGAGGGTCTCGAAGCTGGACTTCTTGTTGTCCAGGGTCTGGGTGAACTTCCTGCTGTTCGCCAGGAGCCGGGCGAGTTCGGCGTCGCGCTTGGAGACGGACTTCGACAGTGCGGAGAGGCCGGTGGCGGCGTTGCGGACGTGCGGCGGCGACTTCTCGAAGGTGTCGGAGATCGTCTCGAAGCTCTTCGCGAGCTGGGCGGTGTCGATGGCGTCGACGGTTCCGCTGAGGTCCTGGAATGCCTGGGTGACGTCGTAGGGGGAGGTGGTGCGCGACTGTGGGATGCGGGTTCCCGGGTCCTGCCGTTCGGAGCCCAGCGGGTCGAGCGCCAGGTACTTCTCGCCGAGGAGGGTCTTGATGGCGATGGCGGCCGTGGAGCGGTCGCCGACCCAGGCGTCGCCGACCTCGAACGTCACCTTGACCTTGGCGCCGTCGAGGGAGACCCCGGTGACCCGGCCGACCTTGACGCCCGCGATGCGGACCTCGTCGCCGGCGTCGAGTCCGGCGGCCTCGGAGAAGTCGGCGCTGTAGCTGGTGTCGTCGCCGACGAGGGGCAGCCGTTCCACGTTGAACGCCAGGGCGGCGACCAGGGCGAGGAGGAGCAGTCCGGCGACGGCGACGGCGACCGGGCTGCGCTCCTTGACCGGAGTGAACCGGGGGCGGGGGCTCATCCGCGGCACCTCGCCTCGGTCACGGTGATCCCGGTCGGCGGCTTCGATCCGTCGGAGGTTCCCACGCCTGTCACGCGCGCCTCGCAGAGGTAGAGGTTGAACCACGATCCGTACGAGGACAGCCGGGCCAGGGCGGTCAGCTTGGCGGGGGTGCGGGCCAGGAAGGTCTCGATGGCGGGGGTGTGCTCGCCGAGGGTGCCGGAGAGCCGGCCGAGTTCGCGGATGTCCTTCTTGAGGGGGGCCCGCGCCTCCTGGAAGAGTCCGGCGGTCGTCGTGGTGAGGTCGCCGATGGCCTGGACCGCCTCGCCGAGGGGTTTGCGGTCGGCGTTGAAGCCGGTGACGAGTTTCTGGAGGGTGACGACGAGCTCGCCGAAGGCCGCCTCGCGGTTGTTGAGGGTGCTGAGGACGGTGTTGAGGTGGGTGACGACCTGGCCGATCACCGCGTCCTTGGCGGCGACGGTCCTGGTGAGGGAGCCGATGTGGCGCATCAGGCTGTCGACGGTGCCGCTCTCGCCCTGGAGGACCTGCACGAGCGAGCCCGCGAGGTCGTTGACGTCGGCGGGCGAGAGCCCCTCGAAGAGCGGCTTGAACCCGTTGAAGAGCAGGGTCAGGTCCAGGGCGGGGGTGGTGCGGTCGAGCGGGATGGTGTCGCCGTCGTGCAGGGTGCCGGTCAGGTCGCCGCTGCCCCGGCCGAGGGAGACGTACCGCTGCCCGACCATGTTGAGGTACTTCACGGCGGCGGTCGCCGAGCGGGGCACGGAGCGGTCCTCGCGGACCGAGAAGGTGACCTGGGCGGTGCGCCGTTCGACGACGCGCACGTCGGTCACCTCGCCGACCTTCACTCCGGCGATGCGCACGGAGTCGCCCTTGACGAGCCCGGTGACGTCGGTGAACAGCGCCTTGTAGGAGCGGGTGGCGGAGCCGACGCCGGTGTCGGCGATGCTGAGACCGAGGATGGTGGTGGCCAGCGCCGTGACCAGGACGAAGGCGAGGGACTTCAGGAGCGTGCCGGTCAGTCCGCGCCGGCGGGTGTGGCTGGGCGCCGTCGTCATCGGAGGGTCACCTCCGCCCCGCGGAACGCCGGGCCGACGAGCGTGCTGCTCCAGTCCGGCAGGTCTCCGGGCCGCTTCTTCGCCCCGGGGGCGAGGAGTTCGTTGACGAGGTCGTTCTCCTGCGGGGAGTTGGCGGGCCCCAGGTCCTGGTCGGCCGCGGCGGAGGCCCGGACGGCGGGTGCGACGGGGATGCCGAGGTAGGGGACGGGGTAGCAGCGCGGACCGCCGCCGGAGCCGTACGACGGGGTGTCGCGGCCGGGGACGTACGCGCCGCGGGAGGGCACGGTGGTGACGTCGACGTGCAGTCCCGGCTGGTTCGTCCCCTTGCCGAGGGCCTTGTCCATGGCCGGTACGAACTGGGCCAGGGTGCGCAGGGTGCAGGGGAAGGAGGGCGCATACTCGGCGAGCAGCTGCACCGTGGGGCGGCTGGTGGCACTGAGCCGGATGATGTTGTTCTTGTTCTGGCGCAGGAAGGCGGTGAGGTCCTGGGCCGTCCCGGTGGCGGCGCCGAGGGCGCCGGAGAGGTCCGCCTCCTTCTCGGCGAGGGTGCCGCTGGTGGTGGTGAAGTCGGTGAGCGCCGTGACGATGTCCGGGGCGACGTCGGCGTAGAGGTGGCTGACCTTCACGAGTTCTTTCAGGTCGCGGGTGAGGGCGGGCAGGTGGGGGTTGAACTCCCGGAGGTGGGCGTCGAGCAGGGTGAGGGTGTCACCGAGCTTGTCGCCGCGCCCCTCCAGGGCCTGGGAGACGGCCGACAGGGTGGCCGAGAGCTTCTGCGGCTGGACGGCGGTGAGCAGGGGCAGGACGTTGTCGAGGACCTGCTGGAGTTCGACGGCGTTGCCGGAGCGGTCCTCGGGGATGACGGCGCCGGGGCCGAGCGGCCCGGCCTGGGAGTCGCGCGGCGGGACGAGGGCGACGAACCGTTCGCCGAAGAGGGTGGTGGGCAGCATCTGGGCGCGCACGTCGGCGGGCACGTGCCGGAGGGTTCCGGGGCGCATGGCGAGGGTGAGCCGGGCCCGGCCGTCGGTGGCGTCGATGGCGCGGACCTCGCCGATGACGACGCCGCGGAGTTTGACCTCGGCGCCGAGGTGCATCTCGTTGCCGACGCTGCCGGTCTCGACGACGATCGGGTCGGAGTCGGTGAACTCCTTCTGGTAGACGGCGACCGCGAGCCAGGCGAGCAGCGCGGGCACCAGGAGGAAGACGACGCCGGCGAACCGGCGGCGCAGGATCTCGGCACGGGAGTCGCTCATCTCACCCCGCCACCTTCACGGTCGTGGTCGCGCCCCAGAGGGCCAGCGACAGGAAGAAGTCGGTCACGCTGATCAGCACGATGGCGTTGCGCACGGAGCGGCCGACGGCGATGCCGACGCCGGCGGGGCCGCCGGAGGCGCGGAAGCCGTAGTAGCAGTGGGCGACGATCACCATCACGCTGAAGATCAGCACTTTCAGCACCGAGAGCAGGACGTCCGTCGGTGACAGGAAGAGGTTGAAGTAGTGGTCGTACGTGCCCTGGGACTGTCCGTTGAACAGGACCGTCACGTACCGCGAGGCGAGGTAGGAGGAGACCAGGCCGATCGCGTACAGCGGGACGATGGCGACGACACCGGCGATGATGCGGGTGGTGACGAGGTACGGCATGGAGCGGATGCCCATGCCCTCCAGGGCGTCGACCTCCTCGTTGATGCGCATGGCGCCCAGTTGGGCGGTGAATCCCGCGCCGACGGTCGCCGAGAGGGCGAGCCCGGCGACGAGCGGGGCGATCTCGCGGGTGTTGAAGTAGGCGGAGACGAAGCCGGTGAAGGCCGCGGTGCCGATCTGCTCCAGGGCGGCGTAGCCCTGGAGGCCGACGACGGTTCCGGTGAAGAGCGTCATCGCGATCATGACGCCGATGGTGCCGCCGATGACGCCGAGGCCGCCGGAGCCGAAGGCGACCTCGGCGAGCAGCCGTTGCACCTCCCTGAGGTAGCGGCGCAGGGTCCGCGGGATCCACAGCAGGGCCTTCACGTAGAAGAGGAGCTGGTCACCGGACCGGTCGAGCCAGACGAAGGGGGAGGCCATCCGTCTCAGCCTCCCTTCGGCGGGACGATCTGCAGGTAGATGCCCGTCAGCACCATGTTCACGAAGAACAGCAGGAGGAACGTGATGACGACGGACTGGTTGACGGCGTCGCCGACCCCCTTGGGGCCGCCGCGGGGGTTGAGTCCCCGGTAGGCGGCGACGATGCCGGCGATGAACCCGAAGATCAGCGCCTTGAGTTCGCTGATGTAGAGGTCGGGGAGCTGGGCGAGGGCGGAGAAGCTGGAGAGATAGGCGCCGGGGGTGCCGCCCTGGAGGACGATGTTGAAGAAGTAGCCGCCGAGGGTGCCGACGACCGAGACCATGCCGTTGAGCAGCACGGCGACCGCCATGGTGGCGAGGACGCGCGGGACGACCAGCCGCTGCACGGGCGAGACGCCCATGACCTCCATCGCGTCGAGCTCCTCGCGGATCTTGCGGGAGCCGAGGTCGGCGCAGATGGCGGAGCCGCCGGCGCCGGCGATCAGGAGGGCGACGATGAGGGGGCTGGCCTGCTGGATGACGGCGAGGACGCTGGCGCCGCCGGTGAACGACTGGGCGCCCAGCTGCTGGGTGAGCGAGCCCACCTGGAGGGCGATCACGGCGCCGAACGGGATGGAGACGAGCGCGGCCGGCAGGATGGTGACGCTGGCGACGAACCAGAACTGCTCGACGAACTCCCGGAACTGGAAGGGGCGCCGGAAGACGGCCCTGGCCACCTCGACGGCGAGGGCGAAGAGCCGGCCGGTCTGCCGCAGCGCGCCGGTGATCACGAGCCGCTCCCGGTGTGGCGCTCCCGCCGGGGCAGGGTGTACACCGTGTCGTCCCGGGCGTAGGTGTCGCGGATGGCGGCCTGGGCGGCGGGCGGCAGCCGGTCGAGCATGCCGAGGACGCGCTCGCGGCGGCGTCCGACGGCCGCGCGCGGCGGGAGGCCGGGCGAGGGTTCCAGCTGCGGGACGATGACGCGGGGCGCGGCCGGGTGGTGGGCGTGGTGGTCCAGTTCGGCGGCGAGCAGGGCGGCGTCCTTCTCCTCGGACATGCCGATGGGGCCTTCGCGGCGGCCGGCGAGGAACTGGGTGACGACCGGTTCGTCGCTGGTGAGGAGGACCTCGCGCGGGCCGAAGGTGACGAGGTTGCGCCGGAAGAACATCCCCATGTTGTCGGGGACGGTGGCGGCGATGTCCAGGTTGTGGGTGACGATCAGCATCGTCGCGTCGATGCGGGCGTTGAGGTCGATGAGGAGCTGCGACAGATAGGCGGTGCGGACCGGGTCGAGTCCGGAGTCCGGTTCGTCGCAGAGGACGATCTGCGGGTCGAGGACGAGGGCGCGGGCCAGTCCGGCGCGCTTGCGCATGCCACCGCTGATCTCGCCCGGCAGCTTCCCCTCGGCGCCCAGCAGGCCGACGAGTTCGATCCGCTCCATGACGATGCGCCGGATCTCGGACTCCCGCTTGCGGGTGTGCTCGCGCAGCGGGAAGGCGATGTTGTCGAAGAGGGTCATGGAGCCGAAGAGGGCGCCGTCCTGGAACATGAGGCCGAAGAGTTTCCGGGTCTCGTAGATGTCCCGTTCCGGGCTGCTCACCATGTCGACGCCGTTGATGAGGACACGGCCCTGCTGGGGTTTGAGCAGTCCGATGAGCGATTTCAGGAAGACCGTCTTCCCGGTACCGGAAGGGCCGAGCATCACGCTCACCTCTCCGGCCGGCAAGGTCAGGGTCACGTCCTGCCAGATATTCTGCTTGCCGAAGGACATGGTCAGACCCTCAACGACTACCTCGATTCCCATCCCACCTCCAGCAAGCGTGCGTCGGGGGTGCGCCGCGGGCGCACGTTAAGTCGGTGCGGATCACTTGGACAAGGGGTGTGGCGCAAAATCCTTGATCCGCTTCCGTATGTGTCACCGCGGAGACAAAGCCCGGGTTCGACTTTGTCAGCACGGAGACACATGAACGGGCCGACCTGCGGCTCTGATGGCCGCCGGGGGAACGTTACGGCCGAGTAACCTCCTCCGGCAATACCGGATCCGGAGTTTTCGGCGACAGTCTGCGGGCGGCCTGGCTCTTATCAGGCGGGAGACAATTACTTTTCGCCGCTTGTCACCCGGGAGAGCAATGCCGATTCCGGCCACCCCTGATCGATCATAATTGTCGACAATGCGCACCGCGGAACCAAGGCGATTCCGGCCACCGCTCACCCGCTTGACAGGCAATTAGCCTTCTTCAAAGAATCATGGACTGCGGCATTGTTCAGCTAAGTTTCTCGCAAGTAACGTCAGGTTTCGCGGCCGAGAAATACCGGGCCGCCGGTCGCTCCCCCACCGCGGCCGCACCCTCAGCTGGTCAATCCCCAAGGAGAGTCCGGGACCCATGAAGAAGCAGATCACACACTTCGCCGTCGTCGCCGGGGCGGCCACCGCCGCGTTCGCCCTCGCCGCCGGCCCCGCCTCGGCCGTGCCGTCGACGGTATGGACGGTCAACCCGACGCCCGCCAGCTTCACGGCGACCAACAGCGGCAACGTCGTCCTGAGCGTCAACGGCATCGCCATGACGTGTACGAACTCGAAGGCCTCGGGCACCATGGCGAGCACCACGGGCAACCCGGCGACCGTCGCCTCCATCAGCGCCATCGCCTTCGGCGCCACCGGCGCGCCCTGCACCAGCGTCCTGGGCAACGTGACCACCGTCGCGACCACCCCGTGGACCGTGGTGGCGCAGGACTACACCGCCGCGACCGGAGTCACCAAGGGCTACGTCGGCAACGTCGACGCCAAGGTGACGGTCGGCGCCTGCGTCTTCCGCGTGACGGGCAAGGCCTCCGGCACGTACACCAACTCGACGGGCAAGCTGTCGGTCAACAGCGTCACCGGCGAACTCACGGTCGTCTCCTCGACCAACTGCGGCTCCGCCGTCCCGGTCGGCGCCAAGCCGCTCTTCAAGGGCGACTACCTGGTCAAGGTGGCCAACACCACCACCATCCCGACGATCGTCGGCTCCAACCCGTAGAGCGCGCGAGCCCGCGTCCGCCCGGCCGGCGACCCCGGCCGGGCGGACGCGGGCCGTCCGCGCCCCGGCGGTCTTCCCTTCGCGCGCACACCACGCTCGCGCGCACGATCCGAGCGGAGTACCAGATGAGAGGCCAGCGAGCCGTCCTGCGGCCCTCCCGCGCCCAGACGCGCGGCGCGGCGATCGCCGCACTCGTGGCACTCGCCCCCCTCCTCCCCGCGGCGGCCGTGGCCCTGGGCTCCCACGAGGTCGACAGCCGGCTCCCCTACCTCTGCACCCTGCCCTCGGGGCCCCATGCCGCGACGGTACGGATCAGGGCCACCGTCCCCGACCGGGCGACCGTCGGCGAGACGATCGAGGCGACCGGCGTCAGCACGACCCTGGAACTCCCGGCCGCCGTCGCGGCCGAACTCACCGCCCTGGAGGCCGCGACGGTACGGGCGGAGACGGCGCTCACCGTCGCCGTGGGCCAGAACGGCGCGAGCACGGAGGCCGCGTGGCCCGGCACGGCCCAGCCCGCCGCCGTACCCGCCGAGGGGCCGCTCACGCTCACGAGCACCGGCGACGTCCCCGCGCTCACGACGGGCACCGCCGGCGACCTGACCCTCGGCGCCGGAAAGCTCACCGTCGGCCTGGCCACGAGCAAGGCCGACGGCACGCCCACCACCCCGGAGTCCCTCACCGTCAGCTGCGTCCCCGGACCGGACGCGGAGGGCCGGACGCTGCTCGCCGGGATACCCGTCACGCCCGGCTCCCCCGCCACCCCCGGCCCGGGCGGGCCGGCCACTCCCCCGACCGCTCCCTCCTCGGTCCCGCCCTCCTCCTCGGCCTCGGCCCCGGCCGACCCCTCCGGGCAGCCGTCGGCCCCGGCCGGTCCGGGGAAGCCGGGCGGACCGACCGGGGCGACGGACCCGGTGTCCGCCGGGCACGCCGGACAGAGCCCGAGGGTGACGCCCGGGAGCATGCCCGGCGCCACCGCCGACCGCCCGAAGGCACCGCCCTGCGTGACCGAGAAGCCGACCCCGACCTCGCTCTCCGCGTACATCACCGGTTACTCCAACGTGCGCAAGCTCGACGGCGCCTCGCTCATCCCGGTGTCCTGCGTCCAGCTCGAACAGGGCGAGCCGGTGATCGACTTCCGCCCGGACGGCACCCTGCACCTCCTGCAGAAGTCGGAGGGCTCCCTCCTGTACCAGGGGCGCAAGCAGTCCCCGCCCTTCCGGTCCACCTTCCTGACCTTCGGCTTCGCGCCCACGACGGCGACCCTGGTGCTGGAGCAGGCGGGACCGCTGACCGTCGAGTCGGACGTCCTCCTCGTCTTCCCCGACAACATCGCGGAGACCTACGTCCGGGTGCCCCTCGTCCTGCGCGTCCTCGACGTCGAGGTCAACGGCACCCCGCTGGACGTCGGCCCCGACTGCCGCACGGTCACACCGCTCAGCTCCCCCGAGCCCCAGCCCGCCAAGTACCCCGGTGCCCACCTGGTGCTGCTCGGCAAGGGCCAGCTCCTGAACGGCACCGACGCCACCGGCTACGTCCTCACCAGCGGCGGACCGCTCACCGGCGAGGTGACGGTCCCGGCGTTCAAGGGATGCGGCGCCGGAGGCGAGAACCTCGACCGGCTCCTCACCGCCTCCATCTCCGGCCCCGGCAACCACATCCGGCAGGTCCAGGGCCAGACCTGCGCCGTGGGCGTGGACGTGCCCACCGAGGGCCAGTGCACCGCGGACCGCCAGCCGTACGTGATCCCCAAGCCCGAGCGCTGAGCCCGCGCCCCGGCCGGTCGCCTCCCCGCTCGCCCCGCACCCCGGCACGCCCAGCACCCCACACCCCACCACGAAAGGCACCGTCATGCCCCTCGTCTCCTCCCGCACGCGCCTGGCCACGCTCTCCGCCCTGACGGCGCTCGGCGCCTTCGCCTCCATCGGTACGGCGACGGCCGGCAACCCGCAGCTGAACGGCGCCTGGGGACCGTCCACCCGCTGCCCCGTCGACGCGGGGGCGATGATCGCCTCGGACGGTCTCGACACCTCGCCGCAGTGCGTCGTCTCCTACTCCACCAGCGGCTCCATCAAGCTGGGCAACACCACCGTGCCGACCGGCAGCACCAACCTCCAGATCGGCGTCGTCCAGAACGCCGACGGCACCAGCACCGTCGCCGCCCCCGCCGAGGGCGCGCTCATCGCCGCCCCGGCCAATGTCCCCGGCGGCCTGCTCGGGCTGATGTGTCCCAGTGACATCCCGTTCATCAGCGACATCTGCCGCCAGCTGACCGACGCCAAGCTCAACAAGATCACCGCCACCATGGAGTCGGTCGGCACCCCCTCCGACTTCGACCAGATCGCCGGCGTCCTCACCGACAAGCCGATCGTCTCCATCCCGGTCCGCATCCGCCTGGAGAACCCCTTCCTGGGCGGCAACTGCTACATCGGGACGAAGGCCAACCCGATCATCCTGCGCCCGAGCAACCTCACCTCGCCCGACTTCGGCGTCGAACGCTTCGACGGCGACGGCACCCCGAACGAGGAGGGCGACATGAGCCGCCTCAACATCCTCGGCTCCACCCAGAGCGACAAGACCTTCGCCGTCCCCGGCGCCAGCGGCTGCGGCCTCGGCTGGTTCGGCCTGATCGACGCGGCCGTCAACCTCAAGACGGGGCTGCCCTCGGCCGCCGGCAAGAACAGCCTCACCCTCAACAACACCCAGACCCACCTGACGGGCCTCTTCGCCCCCGGACTCGCCGCCCCCGACGCGGGCAGGACCCTCTCGCGGAACTGGCACTCCGCCGTCCGGTAACGGCCATCCAGGGGCGATTCCCGGCCTTCTAGGTAAGCGCGTACCCCTCCGGCGCGCCAACTCTTGCTCAACGTGTGTACAGCACACAGCAGGTGACCTAGCTTCAGCAGATCACGTTGGTACGCACCTGACGACCAAGGCGGCGCCCACCACGCCAGGCTGGGCTCCGCACCGTCGCTCCCCCACCGGTCGCGCAGGAGAGCAAGGGACGGTTCATGCCCGCAATCGCCCATTCGCCGGACATCGGTGAACCGCTCGACCCGCTCCCCAGGGAGTTCGCCGCCTTGATGAGGCCGGAGATCCCCGGCCTCATCAAGGAGATCGGGATGGAGGTCCAGCGGACCTACCCCGTGTACGCCCACCTCTTCAACGGGCCGCACTCGGACGCGATCCGCCAGGGCGTGGAGCAGGCGCTCGCCGCCTTCGTGGAGCGGGTCGCCGACCCGGGGACGAACTCGGCCCTCCGGGACGAACTGCTGCGCAAGTTCGGCCGCGTGGAGGCCTACGAGGGGCGCGACCTCGACACGCTGCTGGGCGCCTACCGCCTGGGCGCGCGTGTCGCCCTGCGCCGGGCCAAGATCATCGGACGTACGTACAACCTCTCGCCCACCCTGATCCTCGCCTTCGCGGACGCCCTCTTCGCCTACGTCGACGAACTGGAGGCGCTGTCCCGCGAGGGCTACGCCATGGTCCAGAACCGCGCGGTGTCCGACGTGGCCGCACTGCGAAGACAGTTACTCCACCTGGTCGTCGCGGGCCCGCCGTTGCCCCGGGCGACCATCGCCGAGCTGTGCCGGGACGCCTCCTGGCAGCTCCCCGCCGAGTGCACCCTGGTCGCCCTCCGTCCGCCGCTCGCCGACCGCGTCCAGGCGGGACTCGACCGCGACGTCCTCGCCGACCTCAGCCTTCCCCAGCCCTACCTGCTCATCCCCGACCGGCTGACCGCCGACCGCATGGCGATGCTCGGCTCCGCCCTGGCCGGCACCTCCGCCGTCGTCGGCCTGACCGTGCCGCCGGCCCAGGCCGCGCACTCCATCCGCTGGGCCCGGCGCGTCCTCCAGCTCATCGACGACGGCGTCGTCGCCGACGCACCCCTCGTGCGGTGCGAGGACCACCTGACAACGTTGTGGCTGCTGTCCGACCCGGCGCTGATGGCCCAGCTCGCCCGGCGCGAACTCGCCCCGCTCGACGAGCTGTCCGGCACCCGGCGCGACCGGCTGATCGAGACCCTGCGCGTCCACGTCTCCACCCGGGCGCCCGCCGAGCAGGTCGGCGAGATGCTCGGCGTGCACGCCCAGACGGTCCGCTACCGGCTGCGGAACCTGGACAGCCACTTCGGCGACCGGCTCCTCGACCCGGACCACCGGTTCGCCCTCGAAGCGGCCCTGCGCGCACTCCACCTCGGCGGGAGACGCACGGACTGAGCCGGGCCGCGTCCGCACGCGCGCGGAGCGGCCCGGACCGCGGGGCGACGCTCCCTAGGGCGTCCTGGGCGTCAGGCGGCAGCGGGCCGGGCCCGCCGCCTGCAGGGTGATCGCGGGCGCCACCGGCACCACGGTGTCGACGGCCTCGACGTCGTACCGCTGGAGGATCATCGCCAGCGCGATCACGGACTCCAGCATCGAGAAGTGCTGGCCGATGCAGGCCCGCGGGCCGCCGCCGAAGGGGAACCAGGCGTAGCGGGGGCGGGCGGCCTCCGCCTCGGGCGTGAAGCGGTCCGGGTCGAAGCGCTCCGCGTCCTCCCAGTAGTCCGGGTGCCGGTGGGTGACCCAGGGGGCGACGATGACGTCCGCGCCGGCCGGGATCGCGACGTCGCCGATCCGGGTGGCGGCGACGGCGCGGCGCCCGATCACCGGGGCGGCCGGGAAGAGCCGCATGGCCTCCTTGAGGACCCGGGTGACGTACGGCAGGGCGTCGAGGTCCGCCGCGCCGGGGGTACGGCCGGCGAGGACCCGGTCCACCTCGTCCTGGGCCCGCTTCCGCTCCTCCGGGTGCAGGGCGAGGAGGTGGAGGGCGAAGCCGAGGGAGGTGGCGGTGGTCTCGTGGCCGGCGAGCAGGAAGACGAGGACCTGTTCGCGCAGCTCGGTCGCGTCGAAGCTGCCGTCCTCGGCGCTCTCGGCCTCGACGAGGAGGGTCAGCAGGTCCTCGCCGTCGCCGGGGGGACGGCCCGAGCCGCGGCGCTCGGCGATGATGCGGTCGCAGACCTCGTACAGCGCCCGGTGGACGGAGGCGGCCCGGCGGTTGCCGGGGGTCGGCCAGTCGCGGGGGACGTTGAGCGGGGAGTAGCCGCGGCGCAGGACGTAGGCGCCGACGTCCGGGAAGTTGTTCTCGACGATCTCGACGGCCGCGTCGACGTCGGTGCCGAAGAGGATGCGGGCGACGGCGCGCAGGGAGAGGCGCGTCATGGCCTGGAGGACGTCGACGGTGTCGTCGCCGGCGTCCCGCCACTCCTCGGTGAGGGTGGCGGCCTCCGCGGCGATGGCGGCGGCGTAACCGTCGACCCGGCGGCGGGTGAAGAGCGGCTGGACGAGCCGGCGCTGGCGGCGGTAGTCCTCGTCCTGGCTGGTGAGGAGCCCGTTGCCGAAGGACTCGCGGACCTCCTGGTAGAAGGCGTTGTCCTTGCGGAAGTTGGCCGACTCCCCGGCGAGGACCTGCTGCGCTCCCTCGGCGGAGAACACGCCGTACACGGTGGCGCGGATTCCGGGCGGCCCGACCGTGATCCGGACGACGTCGCCGTGGTCGCGCCGGGCACGGAGGAAGGTGCCCAGGGAGTCGTTCTTGAGGTCGAGCAGGGAGCCGAGCAGCGGAAGCCCCGGGAGACGGGGCGCTTCGGTCCCGGTGGTGATGGCCATGAACGGTTCCCCTCGATCGTCGCCTGACGGGCGATTGTCCCGCAGGAGGTGACTCACGGGTAGGGATGTTCGAACAGCAGACCTGATCTGGCCTGTCGGCCGGATCCGGGCGGTCCTCGGCGGTGCCCGGGGGCGACCGTGGAGCGGCGCCGTCCGTCCACGGGCCGGGCGGCGCCTTCCGGCCGTCCCGCGGGTCCGGGCGGCTGTCAGTGGCGTCTGAGAGGCTCGCCGCATGGAGCGTCCGGAGATGACCCTGCAACTGACCATCGACTGCGCGGACCCGCAGCGCCTGGTGCCTTTCTGGCTGGAGGCGCTGCGCTACGTCCCCGATCCGCCGCCCGGGGGCCACGCCACCTGGCGGGAGTACTGGGAGGCGATCGGCGTCCCCGCGGACGAGCTCGGCGAGGACGCCGGGGAGCTCCCCGAGTCCATCGTGGACCCGAAGGGCGTGGGCCCCCGGGTCTGGTTCCAGCGCGTCCCGGAGCCGAAGACGGTCAAGAACCGCGTCCATCTCGACCTCAAGGTCGGCGGCGGCCGGGACGTGCCGCTCGCCCTCCGCCGCGCGCGGGTGGACGGCGAGGTGACGCGGCTCACGGCCCTCGGCGCGACGATCCTGTACGCGATGGACGAGCCGAACGGCATGGACTACTACGCGGTGGTCCTCCAGGACCCCGAGGGCAACGAGTTCTGTCTCGTCTGACGTCGTCGCGAGCGCGGGCCGGACCTCCGCTCCGGCGGCGTGGCGGAACGCACGTCCGAATCCTGCGTGCTTTGTCAGACCCAGGCCCTAGCCTTGGGTGCATGTCCGATCACCACAGAGAGCCCCCGAGCCCCGCAGCCCTGAACGACGCCATCCGCACCCTGTGGGTGCGCGCCGGCGAGCAGCAGCGTCCCCTGACCGCCGACGAGCAGCGGATCTATCAGGTACTCGTGGCAGCGTGGGCCGAGGCGACGCAGGCCGAGCAGGGCCTCGCGGCCTAGGCTCCGCCTCGCGTCGACCGGACTCTCCGACGCGCGCGTCCCGCGCCGGGCGGCCCGCCCCCGAGGGGGCCGCGCCCGGCTGGTGAAGGCCCGCACCTCGACGGTGCGGGCCTTTGCCGTCGGCGCTCCCGCGTGCACGTCCCGCAGGACGCTCCGGCGGCGCGCCGGCCTACTTCGCGATGGCGCGGCTGATGACCATCCGCTGGATCTCGCTGGTGCCCTCGAAGATGGTGTAGATCGCGGCGTCACGGTGCATGCGCTCGACCGGGTACTCGCGGGTGTAGCCGTTGCCGCCGAGGATCTGGATGGCCTGGGCGGTGACGTTCTTGGCGACCTCGCTGGCGTAGAGCTTGGACATGGAGCCCTCGGCGGCCGTGAAGGGCTTGCCGGCGGTCGCCATCCAGGAGGCGCGCCACACCAGGAGGCGGGCGGCGTCGATCTGGGTGGCCATGTCGGCGAGCTGGAAGGCGACGCCCTGGTTCTCGATGATGGGGCGGCCGAACTGGACGCGGGTCTTCGCGTAGTCGAGGGCGACCTCGTACGCGGCACGGGCGGTGCCGACGGCCATGGCGCCGACGGCCGGGCGGGAGGCCTCGAAGGTGGCCATGGCGGCGTTCTTCACGCGCTCGCCGCCCGCCTTGGCCTTCTCCCGGGAGCGGGCGAGGCGCTCGTCGAGCTTCTCCTTGCCGCCGAGGAGGCAGTGGCCGGGGACGCGGACGTCCTCCAGGACGACCTCGGCGGTGTGGGAGGCGCGGATGCCGTGCTTCTGGAACTTCTGGCCCTGGGAGAGGCCGGGGGTGTTCGGGGGCACGATGAAGGAGGCGTGGCCCTTGGAGCCGAGCTCGGGGTCGACGACCGCGACGACGACGTGGACGTTGGCGATGCCGCCGTTGGTCGCCCAGGTCTTGGTGCCGTTGAGGACCCACTCGTCCTTGGCCTCGTCGTAGACGGCGCGGGTGCGCATGGAGGCGACGTCCGAGCCGGCGTCGGGCTCGGAGGAGCAGAAGGCGGCGACCTTCACGTCGTTCGCGTCGCCGTACATCTGGGGCACCCAGGTGCCGATCTGCTCCTCGGTGCCGTTGGCGAGGACGCCGACCGCGGCGAGGCCGGTGCCGACGATGGAGAGGGCGATGCCGGCGTCGCCCCAGAAGAGCTCCTCCATCGCCATCGGGATGCCGAGGCCGGTCGGGTCGAAGAACTGCTGGGCGTAGAAGTCGAGGGAGTAGATTCCGAGCTTGGCGGCTTCCTGGATGATGGGCCAGGGCGTCTCCTCACGCTCGTCCCACTCGGCGGCCGCGGGGCGCATCACGTCGGCGGCGAAGCCGTGCAGCCAGTCGCGGACCTGCTTCTGGTCCTCGTTGAGTTCGAGCGCGAACTCGCCCATGTGCCCTCCCAGCGGTATGTTACTTGCGGTAACACCAGTCTGTTACCGGCGGGTAGGGGCTGTCAACCAGCAGGGAAGCACTTCGGCCCGACCGGCATCCGCTCCCGGCCGGGTGTTACGTTGCGACAGCCTCACGGAATCGCACGGGCGGGGAGACACGCTATGGACATCGCACACCGGACCACCGACCGGCAGACGCCCGCCGAGCAGCGGCGGCGCGAGCTGCTGGAGGCGGCGGACCGGGTGGTCCTCCGCGACGGCCCCAAGGCGTCCATGAACGCGATCGCGGCGGAGGCGGGCATCACCAAGCCGATCCTCTACCGCCACTTCGGCGACAAGGGCGGGCTCTACCGCGCCCTCGCGACCCGGCACACCGACGCCCTGCTGTCCGCCCTGCGGGCCTCCCTGGACGCCCCCGCCGACCGGCGCCGCCGCGTCGCGGCCACCCTCGACACCTATCTCGCCTCGATCGAGGCGATGCCCCAGGTCTACCGCTTCCTCATGCACCCCGCCGAGGAGTCCCACCAGGCCGAGCAGGGCTTCGACGTCGGCCGCCACTCCGCCCCGCTGCTCCGCCGCATGGGCGAGGAGCTCGGCCAGGTCATCGCCGAGCGCGTCGACCTCGGCCCCGCCGCCCAGGTCCAGGCCCGCATCTGGGGCCACGGCATCGTCGGCATGATGCACGCGGCCGGCGACTGGTGGCTCGGCGAACGCCCCTGCACCCGTGCCGAGCTCGTCGAGAGCCTGGCCGACCTGCTCTGGGGCCGTCTGGCCGCGGCCGACGACCTCGCGGGCGGCCCGGGCTTCTAGGCGGGCCGACCGCGGCCGCGGGACCCGGCCGGCGCCCGGACCCTCACGCCTTCGGGGCAGCCGCCTTCGCGCCCCACGGCTGCCTGCGGATCGTGCGCAGCAGACGTGACTTGCGCCACCCGGTGACACGGTCGGCGTAGACCCCGCCGTCGAGGTGGTCGGTCTCGTGCTGGAGGCAGCGGGCGAAGAAACCCGTGCCCTCGATCCGCACCGGAGTGCCGTCCAGGCGCACGCCCTCGACCACCGCACGGTCGTGGCGGGGCGTCGGGGCCTCCAGGCCGGGCAGCGAGAGACAGCCCTCGGGGCCGCGGATCACGTCGCCGTCCGCCTCGACCAGCCGCGGGTTCACCACGTGCCCGAGGTGACGGATCTCCTCGTCGTCGGGGCAGTCGTACACGAAGACGCGCAGGCCCACGCCGACCTGGTTCGCCGCCAGGCCCACGCCGTTCGCCGCGTACATCGTGGCGAACATGTCCTCGACCAGCCGGGCCAGTTCGGGTCCGAAGTCGGTGACGGGCGCGCAGGGGGTGTGCAGCACGGGGTCGCCGAGCAGGGTCATCGCTCGGACGAGGCCGGAACTGCCGGGGATGGGGCGGTTTCGCATGGCCGTAAGGGTACGGTCCGCTGTGACCTCCCGGTTTCGGGCGGGCGCTCGACGGTGCCGCTGTTCGGGCTGCTGGCCGGATCTCGATAGGCTGAGCCCGGACCGACGCAAGGAGGAACAAGAACGATGTCAGGACACCCCGGTAATCCAGAGCCGCTTTCGCCGCGCGCCAAGCTGGCCGTGACGGCGGGCAAGGCCGCGGCCGCGGTGTCGCGTGCGGCGGGACGCGGCAGCGGATCGGTGATCGGCGGCCGGGTGGCGCTGAAGCTCGACCCGGACCTGCTCGGGCGGCTCGCGCAGCATCTGGACGTCGTCCTGGTGTCGGCGACCAACGGCAAGACGACGACGACCCGGCTGATCGCGGAGGCCCTGCGGGCCGCCGGACCCGTGGTCTCCAACGCACTCGGCGCCAACATGCCCGCGGGCATCACCTCGGCGCTGGCGGGCGGCTCGGAGTCCAAGTACGGCGTCATCGAGGTCGACGAGAAGTACCTCGCCGGCGTCGCCCGCGACACCACGCCCAAGGTCATCGCGCTGCTCAACCTCTCGCGCGACCAGCTCGACCGCGCCGCCGAGACCCGGATGCTCGCCGAGAAGTGGCGCGAGGGCCTCAACGGCACGAAGGCCGTGGTCGTCGCCAACGCCGACGACCCGCTGATCGTGTGGGCCGCCTCCTCCTCCCCCAACGTGGTGTGGGTCGCCGCGGGCCAGGAGTGGAAGGACGACGCCTGGTCGTGCCCTGCCTGCGGCGGTGTGATGCAGCGTCCGGGCGACGACTGGTTCTGCGGCGAGTGCGGCTTCCGCCGTCCGGCGCCGAGCTGGGCGCTCAGCGGCGACCACGTGCTCGACCCGCACGGCTCCGCCTGGCCGATCCGGCTCCAGCTGCCCGGCCGCGCCAACAAGGCGAACGCCGCCACCTCGGCCGCCGTCGCCGCGGTCTTCGGCGTGCCGCCGCAGGTCGCCCTGGAGCGCATGTACCAGGTGCAGGCCGTCGCCGGACGCTACGACGTGGTGTCCTTCCAGGGCCGCGACCTCCGGCTGCTGCTCGCCAAGAACCCGGCCGGCTGGCTCGAGACGTTCTCCCTCATCGACGGGCCGCCCGCCCCGGTGATCCTCTCCGTGAACGCGCGGGGCGCCGACGGCACGGACACCTCCTGGCTGTGGGACGTGGACTACGGCCGGCTCGCCGGCCACCCGATCATGGTGATCGGCGACCGCCGGCTCGACCTGGCGGTCCGGCTCGAGGTCGCGGGCGTGGACTTCCGCGTCTGCGACACCCTGGACGAGGCCGTCACGATGGCCCCGCCCGGGCAGATCGAGCTGATCGCCAACTACACCGCCTTCCAGGACGTCCGCCGCCGCGTCGGCAACTGACCCGTAAAGGACTTGCAGCATGAGTGACAGCAGCCTGCGCCTGGTCTGGGTCTACCCCGACCTGCTCAGCACCTACGGCGACCAGGGCAACGTCCTCGTCGTGCAGCGCCGCGCCGAGCAGCGCGGCCTCAGCGTCGAGCGGGTGGACGTCCGCAGCGACCAGCCCATCCCGACGTCCGGCGACATCTACCTGATCGGCGGCGGCGAGGACCGTCCGCAGCGGCTCGCGGCCGAGCGGCTCCTGCGGGACGGCGGCCTGCCCCGCGCCGCGGCCAACGGCGCGATCATCTTCTCGGTGTGCGCCGGGTACCAGATCCTGGGCCACGAGTTCATCAACGACGTCGGCGAGCGCCAGCCCGGCCTGGGCCTGCTCGACGTGATCACGACCCGCGGCGAGGGCGCCCGGTGCGTCGGCGACGTCCTGGCGGACATCGACCCGCGCCTCGGCCTGCCCCAGCTGACGGGTTTCGAGAACCACCAGGGCATCACCCATCTCGGCCCGACGGCCCGGCCGTTCGCGCGGACCGTCTTCGGCAACGGCAACGGCACGGGCGACGGCACCGAGGGCGCGTACAACGACACCGTCTTCGGCACGTACATGCACGGCCCCGTCATGGCCCGCAACCCGCAGATCGCGGACCTGCTCCTGAAGCTGGCCCTCGACGTCAACGCGCTGCCGCCCACGGACGACCGCTGGTACGAGGCGCTGCGCGCCGAGCGCATCGCGGCGGCCACGCAGCCCGCCTGAGGCACCGTACGGGCCTCCCGGGGCCTCTCGTACGAACGTACGTTGTCCACTGTGCGGACATCCGGTTCGGCCCCACCACCCTGCGGCTATAGGGTGGCGGGGATCCAGCCGGACGACGTGGTCCGGGAGTCGGCCCACGTTGCAAAGGTTTTTGGGCTATGCGCATTGGCGTGCTCACCTCCGGCGGAGACTGCCCCGGTCTGAACGCTGTCATCCGTTCCGTCGTGCACCGCGCCGTCGTCGACCACGGCGACGAGGTCATCGGCTTCCACGACGGGTGGAGGGGCCTCCTGGAGTGCGACTACCGGAAGCTCGACCTCGACGCGGTCGGCGGCATCCTGGCCCGCGGCGGCACCATCCTCGGCTCCTCGCGGGTCCAGCCCGCGCACCTGGTCGGCGGCGTCGAGCGCGCCAAGGGCCACGTCGCCGACCTCGGTCTCGACGCCATCATCCCGATCGGCGGCGAGGGCACCCTGAAGGCGGCGAACCTGCTCTCCGAGGCGGGTCTGCCGATCGTGGGCGTCCCGAAGACCATCGACAACGACATCGCCTCCACCGACGTCACCTTCGGCTTCGACACGGCCGTCACCGTCGCCACCGAGGCCCTCGACCGGCTGAAGACCACCGCCGAGTCGCACCAGCGGGTCCTCGTGGTCGAGGTCATGGGCCGCCACACCGGCTGGATAGCGCTGCACTCCGGCATGGCCGCCGGCGCGCACGCCGTGGTCGTCCCGGAGCGCCCCTTCGACATCGACGAGCTGACCGCCCGGGTCGGCGAGCGCTTCGAGGCCGGCAAGCGGTTCGCGATCGTCGTCGTGGCCGAGGGCGCGAAGCCGCGCGAGGGCTCGATGGACTTCAAGACCGCCGGCACCGACATCTACGGCCACGAGCGCTTCACCGGGATCGCCAACCAGCTCTCGGTCGAGCTGGAGCGGCGCCTGGGCAAGGAGGCCCGCCCGGTCATCCTGGGCCACGTCCAGCGCGGCGGCACCCCGACCGCGTACGACCGCGTCCTCGCCACCCGCTTCGGCTGGCACGCGGTCGAGGCCGCGCACCGGGGCGAGTTCGGCATGCTGACCGCGCTGCGCGGCACGGAGATCACGATGGTCCCGCTGGCCGAGGCCGTGGAGACCCTGAAGACGGTCCCGTCCGACCGGTACGCCGAGGCGGAGTGCGTGCTCTGACCCGACGCCACGGCGTGAGTCCCGCCTCTACCTGTCGCTGGAAGACAACCTGATGCGCATCTTCGCCTCTGACTGGGTGCAGAAGGCCATGCGCATGATGGGCATGAAGGAAGACGACGTCATCGAAGACCGCCTGGTCAGCCGCCAGATCGAGAAGGCGCAGCGCAAGGTCGAGGCCCACAACTTCGACATCCGCAAGAACCTGCTGGACTTCGACGACGTCAACAACGACCAGCGCAAGGTGATCTACGCCCAGCGCGACGAACTGCTGGACGCCGAGTCGGTGAAGGACAACGTCGACGGCATCCGCGACGACGTGATCTTCGACGTGGTGGCCCGCTTCGTGCCGCCGAACTCGATCGACGAGCAGTGGGACCTGCGTGGCCTGGAAGCGACCCTGGAGTCGGACTTCGGCCTGCAGATGTCGCTGACCGACCTGGTCAAGTCGCACGAAGAGCTGGACGCCGAAGCCATCGCCGCCAAGGTGCAGGAGCGCGTCAACCAGCACTTCGCCGAGAAGGAAGCCGGCGTGGGCGAAGAGACCATGCGCGCACTGGAGAAGCACGTGATGCTGAC
>NZ_JBVJMN010000090.1:0-25410 GCF_055584185.1 Streptomyces sp. NPDC104202
TTTGTGGTCCTTGTGTCGCTGGCTTGTGATCTGTTGGGGCCCCTCCCGCGGGAGAAGCACCCCCTTTGTGCTACCGGCCCTCCAAAATTATTCTTCCCCCCCCCCCCCCCCCCGGGCCGGGCGGCCACCCCGCCCGGCCGGGCGCCCCGGAACCCCGGGGCGCCCGGCTGTTAGCGTTTCCGGGGGACGAGAAGCACGCGCGATCCACGCGAGAAGCGAGACGGGCAGCACGGGAAAGGGCCGCAGTGACCACCGCCGAGCCGAGACGCGCCGACCGCGCGGACTCCGACGCCGACGCCTACCGTGGGACGCGTGACACCCGCGACGCTCGTGACGCCGTCGGCGGCCCGGGCGCTGATACCGGGCCCTCTTCGCTCTCGCGAATAGTGCTTCCGACCCAGCGTCCCGCCCCCGCGCCCGTATCGGCCTCGCCCGCTCCTCCGCCGCGGCGCAAGCGCCGCTACACCGTCATGGCGGCCACCGGACTCGCCGCCCTCACCCACGTCCTGTGGTTCTTCTTCTTCGCGAACAGCGGCGGTGACCTCGCCGCGCAGGACGCCTGGGCCGAGTTCGTCGGCCGGCACCCGGACTCCGCGTACAACCTGGCCTGGTACGGCGGGATGCACCCCGTCTCGTACAGCGTCGTCTCGCCGTATCTGATGTCGCTGCTCGGCGTCCGCAGCACCATGATGGTCGCCGGCACCCTGTCGGCCCTGCTGACCTCGCTGATCCTCGTGCGGGTCCCGGCCGTCCGGAACCCGCTGGCCTGCTCGGTCGCGGCCGTCTTCGCGTTCCTCTGCAACGCCCTGTCGGGCCGGGTCACCTTCGGCCTCGGCATGATGTTCGCGCTCGGCGCCGTCGCCGCCGTCTTCTGCTGGCCGCACCGCTGGCGCCGCAAGCGCTGGGCCAAGGCCGTGGTCGCCGCCCCGCTCGCCGGACTCGCCACCGCGTGCAGCCCGGTCGCCGGACTCTTCCTGGGCATCGCGGCGGCGGCGCTCTTCCTCAACAAGCGGCGTCCCGGCGCGTACGCCCTCGGCCTGGCCCCGGTCGCCGTGGTCGCGCTCTCCTCCTGGCTCTTCCCCTTCTCCGGCACCCAGCCGATGGCCTTCGGCTCGACCGCCCTGCCCCTCGCCTTCGGCGCCCTGGTCTTCCTGCTCGTCCCGTCGGACTGGCGCACGGTCCGCACCGCCGCCGCCGTCTACACCGTCGGCACGCTGCTCACCTGGCTGATCGACTCGCAGATCGGCTCGAACATCTCCCGGCTTCCGATGCTGTTCGCCGGGGTCGCGCTGCTCGCCGCCCTGCCGTACACGGCGCCGCGCTCACGCCGCTGGTACGCCCTGCTGCTCGCCTTCGCCGGGCTCAACTTCTGGATCGGCTTCAAGGGCGTCGACGACGTCATCCGCACCGCCCCCGACGCCTCCTGGGCGCGCGAGCTGGCCCCGCTGGTCAACCAGCTCCAGGTGCGCGACGCCCGCAAGGCCCGGGTCGAGGTCGTGCCGGCCTCCAGCCACCGCGAGTCCTCCGCCCTCAGCCCGTACATCAACCTGGCGCGCGGCTGGAACCGCCAGGCCGACATGGAGCGCAACCCGCTCTTCTATGACGACACCCTCGACGCCGCGAACTACCAGGACTGGCTCGACCGCTGGGCCGTCGCCTATGTGGTCCTGCCCACCGGCGCCCCCGACTCCGGCGCCGAGCGCGAGGCGGAGCTCGTCGAGGACGGCCTGCCGTACCTGAAGCAGGTCTGGTCCGACGAGAACTGGCGCCTCTTCGAGGTCGAGAACCCGACGCCGCTGGCCGACCCGCCCGCGAAGGTCCTCAGCGCGGAGGAGAACGAGGTCGTCATCCGCGTCGAGAGCCCCGGCCGGGTCCTCATCCGGGTGCCCTACTCGCCCTGGCTCGCCCTCGTCGACGAGAACGGCGGCAAGATCGAGGCGCCCCAGGAGACCGAGGCGTCCAAGCTGGCCCGCGAGGAGTCCGACACCGAGATCCCGAAGGTGTTCGCCAACGAGAAGGGCTGCCTCTTCAAGGCCGAGGCGGACACCGAGGGCGACGAGTGGACGACGCTCGTCGCACCCGAGGCGGGCGTCTACCGCCTCGCCGCCCCGTACAAGCTCTCCCGCGGCACGGCCTGTCCGGAGGAGCTGCGCTGACCCGCCGCGCGCGTGCGGGGTCCCGCCGGGGTCCCGCGCCCGGGCGGAGGGCGCCTCACGGCGCGCGGTAGCCGGCCAGCATCCGCCGCATGGCGAAGGCGTGGCCGCCGCTGCCGATGACGAGGAGCCGGTAGACCCGCCCCGCCGGCCCGGGGAAGACCGCCCGGGTCTCGGCCGCCAGCCGCGTCCGGCCGTCCTCCAGGGGCTCGATCCGGAAGACCAGGCCGTACGTCGAGAACCGGTGCGAGCCCGCGAGCGCCAGCGTGCGCCCCGGGACCGCCGCGACCACGCGGAAGCCGGGGTACTCCGAGCCCTCCGCAAGCGGCCGCGGACCGGCCGCCTCCCGCGGGTCGCCGCCCACCAGCCGGACGTACCTCGCCCCGCCCGCACCGGACAGCGAGCGGTCCAGGCGCCGGACGAGCCGGCCCCAGACCTCCTCGGCCCCGGCGTCCACCGTCACGGTGTGCTCGTCCACGAACGGCAGCCGCCCCGCCGCATCCGTCGTCATCGCCGATCCCCCCGGTCGCACGTGATCACGATCCGATGCTAGGGGCTGTCGTCAAAATCCCCTCGTTGCCCGAAGGGCGGCCCTGCGGCGTCTGGTGCGTGCTCTCGGTGTGCCGGGTGGAAGTGCTCGTACTGGACGTACTCGTGCTTTCGCCCGGTGCGGCGAGAGCGCGTGCCAGGCGTCGCGGGGCAGAGGGGATTTTGACGACAGGCCCTAGGGGCTGTCCGGCCGGTCGGACCGTGCTTCCCCGTGCTTCCCCGTGCCTCCGCGGCACCCGGGCCGCGGCTCCGCCGGGTCCACCGAGTCGCGAACACGGACATTACGGACGAGGATGACGAACCGTGGACCTTGGCGCCCCATGGCGCCCCCGGGAGGTGGACAGGGATGTCCGAGCTCATCGTCATCGGCTACGACGACCTCGACCGGGCCGAGCAGGCGTTCGGCACGGTGCAGGAGCTCCAGCGCGACCAGGTCGTGCGCCTGAACGGACTCGCCGTGGTCTCCGTCGACGCCGAGGGCCGCACCCACGTCGACACCTCCAGCCGCGTCGTCGGCGCCACCGCCGCCACCGGCGCCCTGTGGGGAGCGATCTTCGGCATCCTCTTCCTGATCCCGGCCGTCGGCCTGCTCACCGGCGCGGCCCTCGGCGGACTGGTCGGCAGGCTCGCCAAGTCCGGGGTCGACGACCGCTTCCGCGAACAGGTCGGCGCACTCCTCCGGCCGGGCTCCGCGGCCGTCGTCCTCATGGCCTCGAAGCTCACCGAGGACAAGTTCACCGCCGCCATGCAGCGGCACGGCGGCACGCTCCTGAAGACCTCGCTCAGCGACCAGGACGAGAAGGAGCTCGCCGAGCAGCTCACCGGATCCCCCTAGCCCCGCCCCGGACGCCGGGCACGGCAGCCGCGAGGCACCGGGCGAGGGGAACCCCCCGAGGCGCCCGGCCACGGAAGCCCTCCCCCGGCCCCGGCCCCGGCAGCCCCGGACCATCCGGCCCCCAGCAGCCCCCTCACGCGAAAGGCCCCCCATGCACCCCGCGCTCAGCACCGACGTGCTCGCCGACCTGCGGCGGCCCCGGCCCTACCCCGCCCTGTCGCTCGTGATGCCGACCCACCGCCGCGAGCCGGAC
Source organism: Streptomyces sp. NPDC104202 (assembly GCF_055584185.1). NCBI lineage: Bacteria > Bacillati > Actinomycetota > Actinomycetes > Kitasatosporales > Streptomycetaceae > Streptomyces > Streptomyces sp. NPDC104202. The sequence continues at coordinate 3,791 of NZ_JBVJMN010000090.1, forward strand.
AACACCCAGGACCCCGTACGGCTGCGCAACCTGCTGGCCCGGGCCGAGAAGGCCCTCCAGGAGGACCCCGCCGTCACCCGGGAACGACGCGCGGAGGTGCTGAGCGAGCTGCAGCGGGCCGCCGCCGACGTCGACCTCGCACACGCCGAGGAGGGCCTCGTCATCCATGTGGCCCCCGGCGAGCACCACGTGTGGTCGCTCGCCCGCAGCGTCCCCGAACGCGTCGTCGTCGCCGACACCTTCCTCACCCGCAACCTCGTCGCCGCCGAGGCCGCCGAACGGCCCTACTGGGCGCTGGCCCTGGCCGCGGACCGGATCTCGCTGTGGAGCGGCGGGCCGGAGCGGGCCGTCGAGCACACGGAGGACGGCTTCCCGCTGACGCGGAGCCTCGCCGACCCGGACGCCGAGCGCAAGGAACGCGTCGGCGACCTGCCGAGCACCTTCCGCGACGAGGACGCGCGGGCCTTCTTCCGCCAGGCGCACGAGGCGCTGCGGACCGTCCTCGCCTCCTCGCCCCGCCTGGTGTACGTCATCGGCGAGGCGCCCGCGGTCGCCCTCCTGGAGGACACCGGCCCGCTGCCCCAGGGCACGACCTCCGTCCCGCACGGCGGTCTCGCCGCCGGACCCGAGGACGCCGTCCGCGCGGCGCTCGCCCCGCTCCTCTCCGCACAGCGGGAGGCCCTCACCACCACCGTGCTGGCCGAGCTGGACGCGGCGCGCGGCCGGCACGAGTACGCCGGTGGCCTCGACGAGGTCCACCAGGCCGTGCGGGACGGCCGGATCCGGCTGCTCGCCGTCGAGGAGCACTTCCGCACGACCGTGACCGACCACGGCGACCACCTCGAACCCGCGCGGAGCTCCGACCTCGACTCCCGCGACGACATCGTGGACGAGATCGTCGAGCAGGCCCTGGAGAAGGGCGCCGAGGTGCGGTTCGTCCCCGACGACGCCCTCACGGAGTCCGCCCGCATCGCCGCCGTACTGCGCTACTGACCATGACCGAACCCCCCACGGCACCGGAGGAGACCGGCGTGCACACCTCGGAAGACCACGGGCGGCGATCCGCCCGGCCCGGGACGGTCCGGGCCAGGGCGGCGGGCGCCGCACTGGCCGTCGTCCTCACCACCCTCGGCGCGGCCGGCCTCGCGGCCTGCGACGGCGGCGGCGACGACACGAGCTCCACCCCGAGCTTCAGCGACCGGCCCTCGGCGCCGGACACCGCGTCGTTCTCCGGCGAGGCGCCCTCCGCCGCCGCGTCGGCGGCGGAGTCGCGCATCGCCTCCGCCCAGGCGTCCGCGTCCTCCGCCGCCGCCTCGGCCTCCGCGCGGGAGGCCGAGCGCAAGGCGTCGATCGGCGCCGAGGCCGAACGCTCCCGCAAGGCCGCCGAGAACGCGCTGAAGGGCGTCGAGGGCCGGGGCAACGCCCTGAACGAGGTCGCCATGACGGGCAAACCCCGGGCCGACGCCGGCGGTCTGCTCGCCGTCGTCGTCTCCATCACCAACAAGACGGACGAGAAGGCCTCCTACGCCGTCCAGGTCGACTTCCTCGACTCCTCCGGCAAGGTCGTCGAGACCCAGTTCACCGGTGCGGAGGACCTCCCGCCCGGCGGCCGCGCCCAGCCCCTGGTCATCAGCCGCGAGCCGGCCGAACCGGTGCTGACGCCGCGGCTCACCAAGGCCCAGAGGTACTGAGAACCGAGAGGGGATCCCCCGCATGTCCGAACTCATCGTCATCGGCTACGACGACCACGCCGTCGCGACCAAGGCGTTCAAGACGGTCCAGAAGCTCCGTGACGACCACGTCGTCACCCTCACCGGCCTCGCCGTCGTCCGGGTCGACGAGGACGGCGAGACCCATGTGGACACCCCTGCCAAGAGCGAGGAGATCGCCCTCTCGGCCACCGCCGGCGCCCTGTGGGGCCTGGTCTTCGGGATGGTCATCCTCACCCCGGTCATGGGTGTGGTGGGCGCGGCCATCGGCGGCCTCATCGGCAAGCTCAACCAGATGGGCGTCGACAGGGACTTCCGCACCAAGGTCGGCGACCTCCTGCGGCCCGGCTCGGCCGCCGTCGTGATCATGGCCTCGAAGATCACCGAGTCCCGGTTCGCCGCCGCCATGGAGCCCTTCGGCGGCACCGTCCTCAAGACCTCCCTCTCCGAGGCCGGCGAGCGCGAACTCGCCGAGCAGCTGGCGGGCCCCGAGGCGGCCGCCTGACGCCGGGCCCGTACGCCCCGCGCACCGACGGGCCGCCGCCCCTCCACCGGAACGGAGGGGCGGCGGCCCGTCGGCGGTCCGGGCGCCGGGCGCCGGGTCTCAGAAGTCGACCGCGTCCCGGATCAGCGGGCACGTCATGCAGTGGCCGCCGCCGCGCCCGCGGCCGAGCTCGGCGCCGACGATGGTGACGACCTCCACCCCCGCCTTGCGCAGCAGGGCGTTGGTCTGGGTGTTGCGGTCGTAGGTGAAGACCACCCCGGGTTCGACGGCGACGGCGTTGTTGCCGCTGTCCCACTGCTGGCGCTCGGAGGCGTAGACGTCCCCGCCGGTCTCGATCACCCGCAGTCCGGGCAGTCCCAGCCCCCGGGCGACGACGTCGACGAACGGGGTCGTGCCCTCGTCGGTGATCTCCACCCCCGGGGCCTTGTCGGAGGGCCGCAGCGAGAACGTGTGGACGGCGTCCATGATCGTCGGATAGAGCGTGACGATGTCGCGGTCGGCGAAGGTGAACACGGTGTCGAGGTGCATGGCCGACCGCAGCTTCGGCATCCCGGCCACGATCACGTGCCGGGCCGCGCCGCCGCGGAACAGCGCGGCGGCGACCTGCGTGACGGCCTGGCGCGACGTGCGCTCGCTCATCCCCATCAGGACGACGCCGTTCCCGACGGGCATGATGTCGCCGCCCTCGAACGTCGCCTGGCCCCAGTCCTGTTCGGGGTCCCCCCACCAGACCGTCGCGTCCCGGAAGTCGGGGTGGAAGGTGTACACGGCCTTCATGAGGAGGGTCTCGCCGTGCCGGGCGGGCCAGTACAGCGGGTTCAGGGTCACCCCGCCGTACAGCCAGCACGTCGTGTCCCGGGTGTACAGCGTGTTCGGCAGTGGCGGCATCAGGTACTCGCGCGCCCCCACGCCCTCCCGCGCCAGCGCCACGTACCCGGAGCGGAACTCGTCCGGCAGGTCCGCCGTCGACAGCCCGCCGACGAGGAACTCCGCCAGCTCGCGCGGGGGCAGCGACTCCAGGAAGGCCCGGGTGTCGTCGACCAGCCCGAGGCCGACCTCGTTGGGGACGATCTTCCGGTCCAGGAGCCAGGACCGGGCCCCCGGGACCGCCATCGTCTCCGCGAGCAGCGCGTGCAGCTCGACCACCTCGACCCCCCGCCGCGTCAGCTCGGCGACGAAGTCCGCGTGGTCCCGCTGCGCGTTCTCCACCCACATCACGTCGTCGAACAGCAGGTCGTCGGAGTTGGTCGGCGTCAGCCGCCGGTGCGCCAGACCGGGCGCGCAGACCAGGACCTTCCGCAGGCGTCCGACCTCGGAGTGGACGCCGAGCACGGACGCGCCCGTCGAGGTGTCAGAAGTCATGGTGCTGCTGCCTTTCCTGGAGGGGGGACGGCCGGAGGGGGGACGGTGCGGCGGCCGGCCGGGCACCGGCCGGCCCGGCGGGGCGCGCGGTCACAGCTCGATCCAGCCCAGCGCGAGCGCGATCACGCCGACGGCCGCGCCGGCGACGGAGACCGCGCAGAGGACGGCCTCGCCCGGCGAGAAGAGCCGCCGGTTCTGCTCCCGCCTGGCCTTGACGAACAGGAAGGTGGCGGGGGCGTAGAGGATGAAGGAGACGAGGACGAACTTCAGGCCGGCCGCGTACAGCAGGAACGCCGTGTACAGGGTGGCGACCGCGGCGACGACCAGCTCGCGCCGGGTGCTCCGCCCCACCGTGCCCTCCGCCCCCGGCCGCAGCGCGATCTTCAGCGCGAAGCCGGCCGCCAGCAGGAACGGGATGAGGCTCAGCGCGCTCGTCAGGTCGAGCGCGAAGTTGAACGCGTCGTCGGAGAAGGCCGTGACGACCAGGACGACCTGACTCAGCGACGTCGTCAGCAGCAGCGCGGGCGCGGGCACGTCGTCCCCGCTGGACCGTCCCAGGAACCGGGGCATGTCCTTGTCCTTGGCGGCGACGAACAGCACCTCGGCCGCCATCAGCGTCCAGGCGAGATAGGCGCCCAGGACGGAGATGATCAGGCCGACGCTCACGAACACCTTGCCCCAGGTGCCCACCGCCGCCTCCAGGACGCCCGCCATCGACGGCTGCCGGAGCTCGGCGATCTCGCTCATCGGCAGGATCCCGTACGACACGATCGTCACCGACGCGAAGATCGCGAAGACGCTCAGGAAGCCCAGCACCGTCGCCCGCCCGACGTCCTCCCGCCGCTTCGCGTGCCGCGAGTACACGCTCGCGCCCTCCACGCCCAGGAAGACGAACACGGTGGCCAGCATCGTGCCGCGCACCTGGTCGAAGAGCGAGCCCGCGTAGTCTGCGCCGCCGAAGTTGTCCGCGAACACCGACGGCTCGAAGTAGAACAGCGTGAGGAGGACGAAGACCACGATGGGGACGAGCTTGGCCACCGTCACGATCCGGTTGATCGCCGCGGCCTCCTTGACCCCCCGCCGGATCAGCAGGAAGAACGCCCACAGCCCCACCGACGACAGCACGATGGCGAGCGCCGTGTCCCCGTCGCCCAGCGCCGGGGCGATCGCCCCGATCGTCGACATGATCAGCACCCAGTAGGTCACGTTGCCCACGCAGGCGCTCGCCCAGTACCCGAAGGCCGAGAAGAAGCCCAGGTACTCCCCGAACCCCGCCTTCGCGTACGCGTACACCCCCGCGTCCAGGTCCGGCCTGCGCACCGCCAGCGTCTGGAACACGAACGCGAGCATCAGCATGCCCACCCCCGCCACCGCCCACGCGATCAGCGCCCCCGCGACGCCCGTCTCCTGCGCGAACCTCCGCGGCAGCGAGAAGACCCCCGCCCCCACCATCGACCCGACCACCATCGCGGTCAGCGTCAACAACGTCAGCTTCGCCGCCGGCGGCGCCCCACCCGCCCTCGCCTCGACACCAGCGTCCACGTCGGCCATGCGCCACCTCGTACTCGCCGCCAGCCCCCGCCCTCCCCCCGGAATCTAATCCACCCCCACCCCTTTGTCCCGATATACACCCCCATCCCTCCACCCCATCCCCCCATCCCTCCCCCCCGCCCGTGCCTCCCCTTCCCCTCGCCCGCGCCTCCCCTCACCCCCCGGACACGACGAAGGGCACCTGCCGGGATCGGCAGGTGCCCTTCTCCTTCGCCGTGCCCCCGGCAGGATGCGAACCCGCGACGCCCGCTCCCGGAGTTCGACCGGAAGCCGGTGGCGGCGATCCCGTCCGCCGGCACGACCGCCGTACGGCGACGCCCGTGCGCGCCGAGGCGGCACGGCGGGTCAGCACCAGGCGGATCCGTCATGGCCGGCCGTGACGTCCAGGCCGTACGCGCCGGCGCCGTCGCCGAGATCGCCGGGGAACCACACGCTGAGGTGTGCGGTGGTGCCCGCGACGGGCTTCTCGAAACAGAGCGCCGAGGTGTCGACCGCGGGGCTGCCGGGCTCCGGGGCCGGCGAAGCACCGACGCTCCCGAGTCGCCAGCCGTCTTCCGCGGCGGCCTGGCGGTAGAAGGCCAGTACCTCGGCCCGGGACGTCCCGTACCGGTAGTACTGCCCGGCGTAGGCGAACCCGTCGTCCTCGTCGCACCCGGAGTACCGGGCGCCCTTGGACCGCGTTCCGCTCGGGTGCGTGTCGAGGATGGACAGCGACGCCAGAGTGGGCGCGAGGTCCCGGTCGGCTCCGGTGCAGCCGTAGAGTCCACCCGACAGCGCCCACACGCCCGTTGCCGCCACGATGGCCATGCCGCCCGTGCCGAGGAGAACCGGCGTGGCCACCCTCTTCAGCTTCATGGCGCGGAGCGTAGCGGAGGGTGTCCGTGGAACAGGGCGCAGTCCAGGGGCCTTGCCGCGGCCTCCCGCCGATCCCGTTCGTGAGCCCAGGGCTCAGGCGCCACACGCGCAGCCGGCCGCCGCCTTCGCCTGCTCCGGGGTCTGCGTCGAGTCGAGGGCGCGCTCCTCGGGGGTGCAGCACGCCGTGGTGCCGCAGCAGGCGGCGGGAGCGGTCTCGGTGTTCTTGGCCAGGGTGTCGGCATCGGCCTTGACCACATAGACCTCCCAGGGCTCCTTGCCCGGTCCGGTGACCCAGACCTTGTCCTGGAGGGCGTAGCAGCAGGCGGTGTCGTTCTCCTCGAAGGCGGCCAGCCCGGCGTCCTTCAGGCGGGTGGTGGCAGCGGCGACCTGTTCGGTGCTCTCGACCTCCACGCCGAGGTGGTCGAGCCGGGTGTCCTCGCCGGCCTCGCCCTCGATGAGGACGAGCTTCAGGGGCGGCTCGGCCACGGCGAAGTTGGCGTATCCGGGGCGGCGCTTCGCGGGCTCGACACCGAACAGCTTCGAGTAGAACGCGACGGAGCCTTCGAGGTCGGCGACGCGGAGGGCGAGCTGGACGCGGGGCATGGCGGTCTCCCTGGTCTTCACGATCCGGCACTGCTTCGATGGATATCGATACAGCTTGGTGAGGTCGACGTTGCCACTGGATTAGATGGATGTCAACATAGACGTATGTCGAAATCAGAGGTGCCGGCGATGATCGGCCAGGACGACCAGAGGGCGTGCTGCTCCCCGATGGTCCGCGAGCCGCTGGGCGAAGAAGACTCCGTCGACCTCGCCAAGACGTTCAAGGCCCTGTCGGACCCGATCCGGCTGCGCCTGCTCTCGCTGATCGCCTCACACGAGGGCGGCGAAGCCTGCGTGTGCGACCTCACCGGCCCCTTCGACGTGTCCCAGCCGACGATCTCCCACCACCTGAAGGTGCTGCGGGACGCGGGCCTGGTGGGCTCCGAACGACGGGGCACCTGGGTCTACTACTGGGTGCTGCCCGCCGCTCTCGCCCGGCTCTCCTCCCTTCTCCGGACCCCGGCCGAAGCCGTACCGGCCGGGGCGGCCGGATGACGCCCTCCCTGGGCCGCCGCGCCCTGGCCGAGCTGATCGGCACCGCCGCCCTCGTCGCCATCGTGGTCGGCTCCGGCATCCAGGCCACCGAGCTGACCGACGACGTGGCCCTCCAGCTGCTCGCCGACTCGCTGGCCACGGTCTTCGGCCTCGGCATGCTCATCGCGCTGCTCGGCCCGGTCTCCGGGGCCCACTTCAATCCGGCGGTGACCCTGGCCGTGTGGTGGACCGGACGCCGCGATGAGGGCGGCCTGACACCGCGAGCCGTCGCGGCCTACGTGTCCGCGCAGACCATCGGCGGCATCGGCGGTGCAGTGCTGGCGAACGCGATGTTCGCCGAACCCCTCGTCCGGCTCTCCACGCACGACCGGTCAGCCGGTCACCTCTGGCTCGGCGAGATCGTCGCCACCACCGGCCTGGTCCTCCTGGTCCTCGGCCTGGGACGCACGGCCCAGCAGCGTCTCGGCCCGGTTCTCGTGGCGTCGTACATCGGCGCGGCCTACTGGTTCACCTCGTCCACCAGTTTCGCCAACCCGGCCGTGACGATCGCACGGACTTTCTCCGACACCTTCGCGGGCATCGCCCCCGGCTCCGTGCCGCCGTTCATCGCCTCCCAGCTCATCGGCGCCGGCGTCGGCGTCGCCCTCGCGGTCGCCCTCTTCGGCCGCCCCACGCCCGCCCCCGCGACGTCCCCCGCCGCGGCGGGGGAGCTCGAACTCGCCGCCGCCGACCGCTGAATCACCCCCGCCACAGAAAGTCCGCCCGTGACCACCGCGCTCCCGTCCGTACTCTTCGTCTGCGTCCACAACGCGGGCCGATCCCAGATGGCCGCCGCCTTCCTCGCCCGCCTGGGCGGCGATCGGGTGGAGGTCCGGTCAGCCGGTTCCGCCCCCACCGACGCGGTCAACCAGGCCGTCGTCGCGGCCATGGCGGAAGTCGGCATCGACATCTCCGCCGAGATCCCCAAGGTGCTCACCACCGAAGCCGTCCGTGCCTCCGACGTGGTCATCACCATGGGCTGCGGCGACGCCTGCCCCTACTTCCCCGGCAAGCGCTACCTCGACTGGAAGCTCGACGACCCCGCCGGCCAGGGCGTGGACGCCGTCCGCCCGATCCGCGACGCCATCGAGCAGCGCATCCGTGGCCTGCTGGGCGAGCTCGGCATCGAGCCGCGCCCATGAACACCACCGCACGCATCGCCACCATGCGGCCCGAACACGCCGAACAGGTCTTGAAGATCTATCAGCTCGGGATCGACACCGGGCACGCCACCTTCGAGACCGGTGCGCCCACCTGGGCGGAGTTCGACTCCTCCCGCCTGCCGGAGCACCGCTTCGTCGCTCTCGACCACGCGGACGACGCCGTCGGCTGGACCGCCGTGTCGCCCGTCTCGGATCGTTGCGCCTACGCGGGCGTGGTGGAGCACTCCGTCTACGTCCACCCTGACGCACGGAGCCAGGGCGTCGGACTCGCCCTGCTGAGAACGCTGCTGGCCTCGACCGACGCAGCCGGCGTCTGGACCGTCCAGTCCGGAGTCTTCCCCGAGAACACCGCCAGTCTGGCCCTCCACCACCGGGCCGGATTCCGCACGGTCGGAACGCGCGAGCGTCTCGGTCGCCTCCACGGAAGCTGGCGCGACGTCGTCCTGATCGAACGCCGAAGCCCGGCCGTGAGCTAGCACGCCCCCCTCAGCCGGATCGGCATCACCAGGGATGCGTCCCCACGCGTCGTCCAGGACACCCGGCGCGAGGCGATCAGCCACACGGACCGGCCCCAGACAAAGAGGCAGTCACCGCATGCGGTGACTGCCTCTTCCCTTGTGCCCCCGGCAGGATTCGAACCTGCGACACCCGCTTTAGGAGAGCGGTGCTCTATCCCCTGAGCTACGAAGGCGGTCGGCGGTGGGTCTGGTCGCCGGGGTCAGTGTAGCGGGTGGGGTGGTGAGGGTGGTGGGGTTGACCGGGTGGGAGGGGGTGCATAGCGTCGCGGAGGTGGGTGAGCGGGCGCTCAGGAGGGTGGCGTGGTGGCGGAGAGGCTGACGGCGGAGGGGGCGCCGTTCGAGGTGGTGGACGGGGTCTACGCGCACGGGCCGCGGACCTTGCGGGAGTTCGTGGAGGCGGTCTGGGGGTACGGGGACCGGGTGTTCCTCGTGGCCGAGGGCGAGCGGGTGACGTACCGGGAGTTCTTCGACGCGGCGTGCGGGCTGGCGCGGCGGTTGAGCGGGGAGTACGGGCTGCGGCCGGGGGAGCGGGCCGTCATCGCGATGCGGAACGTGCCCGAGTGGCAGGTGGCGTTCTGGGCGGCGCAGCTCGCGGGCCTGGTCGCGGTGCCGATGAACGCCTGGTGGACCGAGGAGGAGTTCGCGTACGCGCTCGGTGACTGCGCGCCGGGGGTGCTGCTGGTCGACGGGGAGCGGGTCGGCCGGGTGCGGGGCTGGGCCGCGGCGCACGGCGTGCCCGGGATCGTCTTCCGGGGCGAGGCGGAGGAGGGGTTCGCGGCGTACGTCGTCGACGACGACCCCCTGCTCGGGCCGCCGCCGGTCGACGTGCTGCCGGAGCACGACGCGACGATCGTCTACACGTCCGGCACCACCGGGCGGCCCAAGGGGGCCGTGGCCACCCACCTCGCGCAGGCCGGGGCCGCGATGAACCCGCGCTACTTCGCCGCCGCGGCGGCCCTCGCCCGCGGGGACCTGCCCGGCGTCGGGCCCGCTCCGGTGTCGCTGACGACCTTCCCCTTCTTCCACGTGGCCGCCTTCACCTCCTTCTACGGCGTGATGGCGGCCGGCGGGACCCTGGTGATGATGCGCAAGTGGGACGCCGCCGGCGCGCTGGAGCTGATCCGGAAGGAGGGCGTCACCCACTACGCGGGCGTGCCCACCACCGCGCTCCAGCTGCTCGCCCTCGCCCGCGAGACCGGCGACCCGCTGGAGACACTCACCCTGCTCAGCACCGGTGGCGCCGCCGCTCCGCCGGGCATCGTCGCCGGCGTCACCGAGGGGTACGGGCGGCGGATCGAGCCCCGCAACGGGTACGGCCTGACCGAGACCTGCGGGGGAGTCCTGTCGAACGTGGGGGCCGAGTACCGGGCGCACCCGGGAAGCGTCGGGCATCCCTCGCCGGTGACCGAGGTGCGCGTCGAGGTGCCGGACGCCGACGGCGTGGGCGAGCTGTGGCTGCGCGGGCAGTGCCTGGTCCGCGGGTACTGGGGCGACGAGGAGGCCACCCGGGCCGCGTTCGCCCCCGGCGGCTGGTTCCGGACCGGGGACCTCGCGCGCGTGGACGCGGACGGGCGCGTCAGCGTCGTCGACCGCCTCACCGACATGGTGATCCGCGGCGGGGAGAACGTGTACTGCGTCGAGGTCGAGGCCGTCCTGCACGACCACCCGGACGTCGTCGACGCCGCCGTGCTCGGAGTGCCGCACCCGCTGCTCGGGGAGGAGGTCGTGGCCGTCGTGCGGCTGCGTCCCGGCGCGGACCACGGCGACGTGGAGCGGCTTCGTGTCCATGTCGGGGCGCGCCTCGCCGCCTTCAAGGTGCCTGCCCGGGTGTACGTACGGGAGGGGGAACTGCCGCGGAACCCGACCGGGAAGATCCTCAAGAGGGAGCTGCGGGGGGATGTCCGAGGCGACGGCGGCGGCGACGACAGGGGCGACGGGGGCATCGGAGGCGCCTGAACGGGACAGAGTCGTACGGTCCCGGACCCGTTCCGCCCCGCCCCGCCCGGCCCCGCGCCGCTCCGGCCCGCACCGCCCCGGCCCGGCCCGGCCCGTGTGGCTTGCTCAGAGGCGGGTGATGCGGACGCGGTAGGTGCCGGTGGGGTCCTCGTCGAGGACGGTGATGCGGATGCCGTTGGCGCGGTCGGTGAAGGTCTCGCCGGGGCGGTAGGGGGCGTCGGAGAGCTCGGCGTGGACGTTGGCGCGGCGGGTGCAGCCGCCGCTGGCGTGGTCGCTGTCGGAGACGGTGACCGGGCCGTGGCCGGTGTCGACGTCGGACTCGACGCGGTAGACGAGGACGCCCTGCTCGCAGACGGCCTCGTCGTTGCCGTCCTTGCTGCGGACCTCGACGGCGTATCCGGAGGTCGCGGAGAGCGGGACGAAGGCGAGCTTGGGGCCGCCGGGGGCGGCGAGCGGGGTGAGGGAGTAGTCGCCGGTGCCGGTGCCCGAGACGCAGCTGACCTGGTCGTTGTCGAGCCAGCCCAGCTTCCACTTGTGCCAGCCGAGCAGGTCGTTGTTGGCGCCCCAGTCCTCGGACATGATGTCCCAGTGCCCGACGGTGCCGCCGCCGTCCGAGGTGTAGAGGTCGGGCAGACCGAAGACGTGGCCGTTCTCGTGGGGGAGGACGCGGTAGCCGGTCTCGGCGAAGCTGCCGGAGCCGTCGTCCTGGCGGCTGTAGACGAAGGACGTGTTGGCCAGCGGGACGCCGTCGGCGTAGGGGGCGTCGTCGTTGCCGGAGAAGGTCACGGACAGGACGGTGTCGAGGGCGGAGGGGCCGGCGTTGGGCGTGACGAGGACGTTGACGAGGTCGTAGGCGCTGAAGTCCACCCGGGGGTCGGCGGCCTTGACGATGTCCTCGACGAGGGCGCGGTAGCCCGGCTCGTACGGGGAGCCGCGCTCGATCCCGTACGCGGAGAAGGCGCGGGGCATCCGCAGCCAGTCGGGTATCGGGGCCTCGGCCCGGTAGTGCAGGCGGCCGTAGGAGCTGGTGCGGAACCAGTCGGCGGTCTGGGGGAAGAACTCGCGGAACCGGCTCATCGCGGTGCCCTCCCCGGGGGCGTCGGGGAAGTCGACCATCAGGTTGAGGGCCCTGACCTGGCCGGTGGACCGCACGTACCCGGGGGCGGTGGGCAGCCCCTCCGACATCTGCACGCCCATCGTCGTGGCGATGCGGCACGGCCCGAGCTGCGCCCCGCCCGGGGCGGCCGCCACCGGGCCGGCCGTCGCGGGGGCGGGGCCGGGCAGGGTGGTGCTCGCGGAGGCGAGGAGGGTGAGCGAGAGAGCCGTGATCGCCGCCAGGGCGACGGGTCTGCGTATCCGTCGGCGGGGGTGCTGCATACGGGCGCCTCTCCGGTGGGGGCAGGTCTGCGGCACGGGCCCGTGAGCGGGTCCGCGCTGTGCGATCAGCCTGTGACGGGTGGTGAGGGCGCGCGCGTCGGGTGGCCCGATCGTGGGTATTCCGGGGGGCCGTCGGCTTGTGACGCAGGTCACAAGAGGCTCGGGAAATAACCGGGGACCGGGTCCCCGTTTAACCCTGTGTTCAACGAAGTGGGGAATCCTTCCCCGGATGGTCCGGACGAGTGCTCCGCACGAGCACCCCGGACGACCGTCCCGAACGAGTGTGAGGAGGCCGTGGCGTGACCAGTCCCGCCGACACCGCGCCCGCCCGCCGCGTCCCCCGGCCGCGGGCCGACGCGCTGCGCAACCGCGAGCGGATCGTGACGGCGGCCCGCGAGATGTTCGTCGAGTTCGGGTCCCAGGTGCCCTACGACGAGGTCGCGCGCCGCGCCGGCGTCGGGAACGCCACGCTCTACCGGAACTTCCCCGAGCGCGCCGACCTCGTCCACGAGGTCGTCCTCTCGCTCATGGCGCGCGTCACCGAACTCGCCGAGCGGGCCGCGGAGGAGGAGGGCGACACCTTCGCCGCGCTCCGCCGCTTCACCCACGGGGCCGCCGACGAGCGCGTCGGGGCCCTGTGCCCGATGCTCGACGGTGCCTTCGACAAGGACCACCCCGACCTGATCGCCGAGCGCGACCGCCTGGAGGAGGCCGTGCAGGGCCTCGTCGAGCGGGCGCAGCGGGCCGGCCGGCTCCGCACCGACGTCGGTGTCGGCGACCTGATGGTGGCCCTGTCCCAGCTGACCCGGCCGCTGCCCGGATCGGGCTGCGCGTCCTTCGACCAGTTCGTCCACCGTCATCTGCAGCTGTTCCTCGACGGCCTGGAGACACCCGCCCGCTCCGAGCTGCCCGGAAGGGCGGCGACCCTGGAGGACCTGAGACGCGACGCCTGCGCGCCGCCGACCCCGTGACCGCACCGATCCCGTCGTGACCGCACCGATCCCGTCGTGACCACGCCGACCTCGCCCTGACCGCCGGCGTCGCCCGCGAGGGCGCGACGGCGCCGGGCCCGGACGCCCGCGTCACCCGCATTCCCTGAGACCGTTTTCCACCAGTACGCGCCAAGAGGTGGCCACACCCATGCCGAAAATCCCCGCGACCCCCGCGATCCAGGCCGACCCCGGTCGCTGGAAAGCCCTGATCTTCATCGCCCTCGCCCAGCTGATGGTCGTGCTCGACGCCACCATCGTGAACATCGCCCTGCCCTCCGCCCAGCAGGACCTCGGGATATCGGACGGCAACCGGCAGTGGGTCATCACGGCCTACGCCCTCGCCTTCGGCGGTCTGCTCCTCTTCGGCGGCCGCATCGCCGACCTGTGGGGCCGCAAGCGCACCTTCGTCACCGGCCTGATCGGCTTCGCCGCCGCCTCCGCCCTCGGCGGGGCCGCGACCGGCGAGGCGATGATGCTCGGGGCCCGCGCGCTCCAGGGCGCCTTCGGTGCGCTCCTCGCGCCCGCCGCGCTCTCGCTGCTCGCGGTGACCTTCACCGACGCCAAGGAGCGGGCCAAGGCCTTCGGCATCTACGGCGCGATCGCCGGTGGCGGCGGCGCCGTGGGCCTGATCCTCGGCGGTTTCCTCACCGAGTACCTGAACTGGCGCTGGACGTTCTTCGTCAACATCCCGTTCGCCGTCGTCGCCGCCGTGGGCGCCTACCTGGTGGTCCGCGAGCCCGCGGGCGGCCGCAACCGCTCGCCGCTCGACATCCCCGGCGTGATCCTGTCGACGCTGGGTCTGGTCTCGCTCGTCTACGGCTTCACCCGCGCCGAGTCCCAGGGCTGGAGCGACGCCGGCACGATCGGCCTGTTCGTCGGCTCCGCGGTGCTGCTCCTCGCCTTCGTCGTCACCGAGTCGAAGGTGAAGTCCCCGCTGCTGCCGCTGCGCGTGGTGACCGACCGCAACCGCGGCGGCGTCTACCTGTCGCTGGGTCTCGCGGTCATCGCGATGTTCGGCCTGTTCCTGTTCCTCACGTACTACCTCCAGGTCGTGAAGGGGTACTCGCCGGTCAAGACGGGCTTCGCGTTCCTGCCCATGATCGCGGGCATGATCATCGGCTCGACCCAGATCGGCACGCGGCTGATGACCCGCGTCCCGCCGCGGCTGCTGATGGCCCCGGGCTTCCTGACCGCCGCCGTCGGCATGCTGCTGCTGACGCAGCTGGAGATCGGCACCTCGTACGCCGGTCTGATCCTGCCCGCGCAGCTGCTGCTGGGTCTGGGCATGGGTACGGCGTTCATGCCGGCGATGTCGCTCGCGACGCTCGGCGTGGACCCGCGGGACGCCGGAGTGGCCTCCGCGATGGTCAACACCTCGCAGCAGGTCGGCGGCGCCATCGGCACGGCCCTGCTGAACACGATCGCCGCCTCGGCGACCACCGCCTACCTGGTCGACCACGCGGCCGGCGCGACCACTCCAGCCGCGCAGAAGCTGGTCCAGCTCCAGGGCATGGTCGAGGGGTACGCCGCGGCCATCTGGTGGGCGGTCGGCATCCTGGCCGTCTCGGCCACGATCGCCTTCGTGCTCATCAACACCGGCAAGCCGGGCGGCGGCACCGTCGCCGGCTCCGCCGAGAGCGCGGACGACGAGGTCAAGGTCCCCGTCATCGCCCACTGACGCGCGTCCGTCACCCGTACGGGCCCGCCCCGGCTCCGCTTCCGCAGCGGCGCCGGGGCGGGCCCGTTTCCGGTTCCGGTGCCCGCCGGTCCCGTTCCTGGGAGAGGTCCCGAGGGACGGGTCCCGAGGGGGGCCCGGGGAAAAGGCCCCGGGGGAGAGGTCCCGGCGAGACGGGTCCCTCGAAAGGGTCCCAGGGGGGAGGTCCCAGGAGGGAGGTCAGCGCAGCCAGGGGAGGTCGGCGCCGGCGTCGGCGGGTTCGAGGCCCTCGGCCATGACGCGCATGATCGCGCCGAGCTGGTCCACCTGCTCGGCGGAGAGGCGGTCGAAGAGGGCCTGGCGGACGGCGGCGACGTGGCCGGGGGCGTTCCGCCGGAGGACCTCGGTGCCCTCGTCGGTCAGCCGGGCGAACTGGCCGCGCTTGTCGGAGGGGCAGTTCTCGCGCAGGACCCAGCCGTTCTTCTCCAGCCGGGCGATCGCGTGGGAGAGCCGGGAGCGGGTGATCTTGGCGCTCCTGGCCAGCTCGGTCATCCGCATCCGCCGGCGCGGGGCCTGGGAGAGCTGGACGAGCAGTCCGTAGTAGATGTGCGGCATTCCGGCGTCGCGCTGCAACTGGCGGTCGAGGTGGTCCTCCAGGAGCGTGGTGGCGTGCAGGTAGGCGCGCCAGACGTGCTGCTCCTCGTCGCTGAGCCAGCGGGGTTCGGTCATGTCTCCCATGGTTCCCATCGTACGACTCATTCTTGAAAGTTGAACTATGTGGCGTTACGGTGTGAGCGAATAGCTTGAAACTTCAAGGATGAGGAGGGTGGTCGCCATGGACGCCACGCTGGAAACGGACGCCCGGCCCGCGCGGATGCCCGCGCTCTACCTGTCCCACGGCGCGCCGCCCCTCGCCGACGACCCCGTCTGGCCCGGCCAGCTCGCCGCCTGGTCCGCCACCCTGCCCCGTCCCACGGCGATCCTCATGGTCTCCGCCCACTGGGAGGAGGCCCCCCTCGCCCTCGGCGCGACCGAGACCGTGCCGCTGGTCTACGACTTCTGGGGCTTCCCCGAGCACTACTACCGCGTCCAGTACGCGGCCCCCGGCGCCCCGCAGCTCGCCGACGCCGTCCGCAAGCTGCTCCGCGCCTCCGGCACGCCCGTCCAGGACATCCCCGACCGGGGCCTCGACCACGGCGCCTACGTGCCGCTCGTCGAGATGTTCCCCGGCGCCGACGTCCCCGTCCTCCAGATCTCCATGCCGACGCTCGACCCCCGCCGGCTCATGGACATCGGACGCCGGCTCGCCCCGCTCCGCGACGAGGGCGTCCTCATCGTCGGCAGCGGCTTCTTCACCCACAACCTCGCCGCCCTGCGGCACACCGGCGGCGGGGTCCCCGGCTGGTCCGCCGAGTTCGACGCCTGGGGGCACGAGGCCCTCGCGGCACGGGACGTCGACGCGCTCCTCGACTTCGCGCACAAGGCCCCCGCCGGCCGCCTCGCCCACCCGCGCACCGAGCACTTCGCCCCGCTCTTCGTCACCATGGGCGCGGCGGACGCGGCCGGCGACCTCGACGCGGAGCGGTCGGTGATCGACGGCTTCTGGATGGGCCTCGCGAAGCGGTCCGTGCAGTTCGGCTGAGCCGGCTCAGAACACCGGCGGGGTCAGCTCCACCGAGCGGACGGCGGCCGCCAGCGCGAGCGGACCGCCCACGTCGAGCGCCGTGTCGGCGAACTTGATCGTGTGGTCGTCGCCGTGTGCCGCCGCCCGCTCGAAGACCTCCTCGGCCGTCAGCGGGGTCGGCCGGTACGGGGCGGCCTCCGCCGGGGTGTACGCGGCGGTCACCGCGGCCGCCGCCGCCCAGGCCGCCGCCAGGCTCGGCACCACAGCTCCCGGGGGAGCGCGGGCAGGGTCCGCAGGACGGCGTTCGGCGCCGTCGCCGCGCGCACCAGCATCACCGGCTCGCCGTGGCCGTGGGTCGCGTACCGGTGCGTCGCCGCCGCGACCAGCTCGGTCAGCAGCGCCCCCGCCGCGTCGGGGCCGGGCGCGGCGCCCCACCGCGGGAACGCCGTGAGCTGCGCGAGCCGGGTCCGTATCCCGCCGTCCCGCTCCGGGACCGGCGGTACGGCGTCCGGGGCGGCCGCCGCGGACGGCGCCGCGGCCAGCGGGGCGATCGGCGGCAGCGGCCTGTGGCGGGCCGCCCAGTACCCGAGGGCGTGCGCCGGCTCCGCGCGGCGCGGGGCCGTCTCGGGGGACGTCAGCAGCGTCCGTACGGCGTGACCGGTGCGGATCACCGGATGGGTCGCCCCGCCCGCGATGCCGGGGAGCAGCCGGGGCCACCAGGTGGCGAGCACCTCGCGCCAGGGGTGGTCGTCGAGCTCCCGGGCGAGGAAGCGGGTCCAGTCCGTGATCCGGGCCGGGTCGCCGAGCGCCTCCCGCCAGGTGTCCGCCGTGACCGGCCGGACGGCCGGCGGCGCCTCCTCCAGCTTCGGCGCGTAGCGGTCGAGCCGGCGATGGACGGTCTCCGCCCGGCCGTGGCGGACGAGGGCCTCGACGGCCATCGGGGCGTGGTTGGTGAGCCATCCGTGGCGTTCGGGTCCGGTGGCGTGGAGCCGTTCGAGGACCTCGTCGAGGGTGCCGCTGCTGTCGGTCATGCGGCCGACGCGTTTGACGACAGGCCCTAGGACGGCGTCCCCCGGGTCCGTGACGGGCCGCGGACCTGGTCCGCAGGGCGGAGGCAACCGCGCACCGTGCCCGGGCGTCTGAAGGGGTGGCGCCGCATGTGATCGCGGTCTCACCGACGGTGTGGTCGTGAACCCCCGCGAGGGGCGCCGCATCACCCTCCGTGCCCGGTCTGACCTGCGCCTCCGTGGGTAGACGAGGCATGCCCGGACGGGCGGCGGCCGCGCAGGATACTGCATGATCGCGAAAATCCATGTGCCGGGTGGGAATTCTGTCCTGATTCCAGTCGTTGTTTCCGTCGGATGCAGGGCACCCGGAAGGGTGTCGCGACCTACTCAGCAAGGGAGCACGCATGGCAACCCGTGCCGTCGCCCGTCGTCAGACCTCCGCCACGAGCGGGGCCGCACGGGCAAGCAGCGTTCGCGCCGTGGGCGGGGAGATCGCCGACCGCGACCTGGTCGGCATGTACCTCGACGAGATCGCGCGCACGCCCCTGCTCGACGCCGCCAAGGAGGTCGAGCTCTCCCAGACGATCGAGGCGGGCGTGTACGCCCAGGAGATCCTCGACGGGAACGCCGAGAGCGAGGCGGGCGGCGCGACCCGTGAGGAGCTCGAGGCGCTGGCCGCCGAGGGCGAGCGTGCCAAGGACCTCTTCATCAAGTCGAACCTGCGGCTCGTCGTGGCCGTGGCCCGGCGCTACCCGCGCAGCGGGCTGCCGCTGCTCGACCTGATCCAGGAGGGGAACGCCGGCCTGGTGCGCGCGGTCGAGAAGTTCGACTACGCGAAGGGCTTCAAGTTCTCCACCTACGCCACGTGGTGGATCCGCCAGGCCATCACCCGGTCCATCGCCGACCAGTCCCGGACCATCCGGCTCCCCGTCCACCTCGTCGAGGAGCTCGGCCGGATCCGTCGCGTGCAGCGCGAGTTCAACCGGGAGAACGGGCGCGAGCCCGAGCCCGCCGAGGTGGCCGCCGAGCTCGGCTCCACCCCGGAGCGGGTCACCGACGTCCTGGACTGGGCGCGCGACCCGGTCTCGCTGAACATGTCGGTGGACGACGCGGGCGAGACCCAGTTCGGCGACCTCCTGGAGGACACGTCCGCGATCTCCCCGGAGCAGTCGGTGCTCACCCTGCTGCGCAGCGAGGAGCTCGACGACCTCATCGACAAGCTGGACCACCGCACGGCGTCCATCATCCGCATGCGGTACGGCATCGAGGACGGCCGCGAGCGCACGCTGACCGAGGTCGGCAAGCAGCACGGCCTGACCCGCGAGCGCATCCGCCAGATCGAGAAGCACGCGCTCCTCGAACTGAAGAAGATGGCCCGCGACACCGGATTCGACGCGGTGGCCTGAGCCGGAGGGCGACGGTACGGCGGAGGGCCCCCGGAGGAGACGATCCTCGGGGGCCCTCCGCCGTGCCGTCGCCGGGTCAGGTCCGGGCCGCCGCCGTCAGCCGGGCCCCCAGGTCCTCCACGTACGCGTGCAGCGCGGGCGGGCCGTGGACGGTGAAGGGGGCGTCGACCAGGGCGAGGCGGAGCGCCAGCCACTCCACGGAGTCGGCGGAGCGGGTACGGAGCCGGCAGGTGCCCTCGCCCGTCGGGGCGGGCACCAGGTGCGACGGGAGCCGGGCGGTCACGAACTCCGCCGGCGCCTCGAAGGAGACGTCCAGCTCCAGCTCCGGCTGGAGCTGGGACATCGAGCGGACCAGGAGCTGCGCCGCGTCCCCGGCCGGCAGCTCCCGCGGGGTGAAGCGGGCACCGGTGGCGAGCGGGTCGGACACCCGGTCGACCCGGAAGGTCCGCCAGTCCTCCCGTCCCAGGTCGTAGGCGACGAGGTACCAGCGGCGGCCCGTGGAGACCAGCCGGTAGGGCTCGACCAGCCGCTTCGTCTCGGCGCCGTCGCCCGCCCGGTAGCCGAAGCGCAGCTTCTCGCGGCCGGTGACGGTGCCCGCGAGGGTGGTCAGCGTGGCCGGGGTGACCGTGGCGCCGTCGCCCCGGGTCAGCGGGATCGTCGCGTTCTGGAGGGTGGAGACCCGGTGCCGGAGCCGCGCGGGCAGCACCTGCTCCAGCTTCGCCAGGGCGCGTACGGACGCCTCCTCGACGCCCTCGATGGCGTGCCCGGCACCGGCCCGCAGGCCGACGGCGATGGCGACGGCCTCCTCGTCGTCGAGGAGCAGCGGCGGCATGGCCGTGCCGGCGACGAGGCGGTAGCCGCCCACCGAGCCGAGCGTGGCCTCGACGGGGTAGCCGAGGTCCCGCAGACGGTCGATGTCGCGCCGGATGGTGCGCGCGGAGACCGAGAGCCGTTCGGCGAGTTCGCTTCCGGGCCACTCGCGCGGGGTCTGGAGGAGCGAGAGCAGATTCAGGAGTCGTGCCGGGGTGTCCGTCATGCCCTCCAGGATGCGGCCGATCTAGGACATCATCCGACCTAGATCGGTCCTATCTTCTTCTCATGAGTTCACACGACGCCGTCACGGAAGCGGCCCCCACCGACACGGCGGACAAGCGGCGCTGGATCGCCCTCGCCATCGTCATGACCGCCGCCTTCATGGATCTGGTCGACGCCACGATCGTCAACATCGCGATCCCCAGCATCGAGCGGGACCTCGGCGCCTCCTTCGGGGCCATCCAGTGGATCACCGCCGGGTACGCGCTCGCCTTCGCGGCCGGTCTGATCACCGGCGGACGGCTCGGCGACATCTACGGCCGCAAGCGCCTCTTCCTCGTCGGCACGGCCGGCTTCACGCTCGCCTCGGCGCTCTGCGGCTTCGCGGCCAACCAGGAGATGCTGGTCGGCTCCCGCCTCCTCCAGGGCGCGGCCGCCGCGATGATGGTGCCGCAGGTCCTGTCGATCATCCACGTCACCTTCCCGGCGCACGAGCGCGGCAAGGTCTTCGGGATGTTCGGCGCGATCATCGGCCTCGGCGCCGTCTCCGGCCCGCTGCTCGGCGCGCTCCTCACGCAGTGGAACATCGCCGGTCTGGAGTGGCGCCCGATCTTCCTGATCAACCTGCCGGTCGGCATCGCCGGTCTGCTGCTCGGCCGGAAGTTCATCACCGAGTCCAAGGCCCCGAAGGCGCTCCGCCTGGACATCGTCGGCATGCTCCTCGTGACGGCCGCGCTACTCATGCTGATCTACCCGCTGACCCGCGGCCGCGAGCTGGACTGGCCGCTGTGGGGCCACCTGATGATGGCCGGCAGCCTCCTCGTCTTCGGCGCCCTCGTCGCGTACGAGAAGCACAAGACGAAGAAGGACGGCTCGCCGCTGGTCGAACTGTCGCTGTTCAAGGTGAAGAGCTTCGCCGCCGGCATCGCGGTCCAGCTCACCTTCGGCGTCGTGATGGGCATCTTCTTCCTGATCTGGACGCTGTACATGCAGATCGGGCTGGGCTGGAGCCCGCTGCGGGCCGGTCTCACCGGGGTGCCGTTCTCGATCGCGGTGTCGACGGCCGCCGGTCTCTCGGTCCAGAAGCTGGTCCCGCGCTTCGGCCGGAAGGTCCTCCAGGCCGGCGCGCTGACGATGATCGCGGGCGTGCTGCTCTACCTCTTCGAGGCCGGGCGGTACGGCAACGGGATCGCGTCCTGGCAGATGATCCCGCCGCTGGTCGTCATGGGCCTCGGCATGGGCCTGATCGTGGCGCCGCTGACCGACGCGGTCCTCTCGGAGGTGCCCAAGGAGCACGCGGGCTCCGCTTCGGGCCTGATCAACACGACGGGCCAGATGGGCAACGCGCTCGGGCTCGGCCTGGTGTCGGTGGTCTTCTTCGGCGTCATCGACGGCAAGCCCGCCCCGAAGTCCCCGGCCGAGGCCGGGGCGGCGTTCACGGACGCCTTCCAGAACGCGATGGGCTGGGTCGCGGGCGTGCTCGCGGTGATCTTCCTGGTGATGTTCGCGCTGCCGGCGAAGCCGAAGCAGCACGTGGAGGGCGGCGGCGACGAGGACGTCGTCGAGACCGAGAAGGAGCCGGCGCTCACCCACTGACCGCGGGGGGGGGGGGGGGGGGGGGGGGGGGGGGGGGGGGGGGGGGGGGGGGGGGGGGGGGGGGGGGGGGGGGGGGGGGGTGGGTGGGGGGGGGGGGGGGGGGGGGGGGGGGGGGGGGGGGGGGGGGGGGGGGGGGGGGGGGGGGGGGGGGGGGGGGGGGGGGGGGGGGGGGGGGG
>NZ_JBVJMN010000091.1:0-24294 GCF_055584185.1 Streptomyces sp. NPDC104202
GGATTCTGGGGGGGGGGTCTCAGGTTGTTTCTTTTCCCCTCTTTTGCGGCCCCCAGAAACCCCCCCCCCCCCCCCTCGCCCCCCCCCCCCCCCCCCCCCTTCCCCCCCCCCCCACGGAACGAGGCGCTCCGAGCCTCCCCCCTCGTGGCTCGGAACGCCTCGGTTCCACGCGCGGAGACCGCTCGAACAAGGCTAGTTGACTGTGCGTCAGTGTCCAATCACGGTAGCGACAGAGACCTATCGACTTATTTATAGTTGGACGTTCCTGAGGCGCTGTCAGCCGACCGCCTGAGTCGAACGGCCACCGGCCGGGAGGGGACGGACATGGATCTGGCCCTGCTGCGCACGTTCGTCGCGGTGCACCGAGCCGGCTCCTTCACCCGCGCCGCCGCCCTCCTCGGTCTCTCGCAGCCGGCCGTCACCAGCCAGATACGCACGCTGGAGAGGCAACTGGGCCGCCCCCTCTTCCTCCGCCAGGCCCGCGGCGTCACGCCGACCACCGTCGGCGACGAGCTCGCCCACCGCGCCGCCCCGCACCTGGACGCCCTGGCCGAGATCGCCGAGGCCCGTCTCGACGCCGAGAACGGCCTGCGCACCCTTCACGTCGCCGGGCCCCCGGAGTTCACCGCGCTGCGGATCCTGCCCGCCCTCGCCCCGCTCGTCGGCCAGGGACTCGCCGTCCGCGCCACCTTCCTCGGCGACACCCAGGAGATCCTCGACGGACTCGCCGCGGGCCACCACGATCTGGCCGTCACCACCTCCCGCCCGCGCGGCGGGCTGCTCGTCTCCACACCGCTGTGCGACGAGGAGCACGTCCTGGTCGCGGCGGAGCGCTGGGCGGCCCGGCTCTCCCCCGAGGTGCTGCCCGGCCGGGGCTCGGTGGTCCTGGAGCAGCTCCCGGTGGTCGAGGTGCACGAGTCGCTGCCCTTCGTCTCCCGCTACTGGTCCGCCGTCTTCGAGACCAAGCCGGCGGACACGGCCACCGTGATCGCACCCGACCTGCGGGCCGTGCGGGATTCCGCCGTCGCGGGCGCCGGTCTCGCCGTACTGCCCCGCTACCTCTGCGAGGAGGACCTGGCCGCGGGGCGGCTCGTGACGCTGATCGACCCCCCGGTGCCCCCGCTGCGGACCTACTTCCTGGCGGCGCGGACGGGCACGCTCGCCCTGTCCCCGCTGGCGCGGGCCCACGAGGAACTGCTGCGCGCCGCCACCGCCTGGTGAGTTTCAGGACACCCCGGACGGGCCATTTTCTTCCCATGAACGAACGTCCCGTGATCAAGCGCACCGCACGCGCCATCCTGCTCGACGGGGACGACCTGATCCTCATCAAGCGCACCAAGCCCGGGATGGACCCCTACTGGGTCACCCCCGGCGGCGGCGTGGAGCCCACCGACTCCACCGTCGTCGAAGCCCTGCACCGCGAAGTGCACGAGGAGCTCGGCGCCAAGATCACCGATGTGGTGCCCTGCTTCGTCGACACCATCGAGCACATCGTCGACGGCGGGGTCTCCGGCGTGAAGGTCCAGCACTTCTTCGTCTGCCGCCTCGGCTCCATGGACACCTCGCTGCGGCACGGTCCCGAGATGGACGAGCCGGTCGGCGAGTACGAGATCGTCCGGGTGCCGTTCAGCCGGGTCGGCATCGCCGCCGTCCACCTCGTGCCCCTCTCCCTGCGCCACTACCTCGACGGCAACATCGAAGGCGTCCGCGCGATGCACGCGCCGGACCTGGGCTGACACACGTCGGTCGGACCGTGCCGGGGCGGGCGCCATCCGGCGGGCCGGGGGTGCCCCTCAGCCCGCCGTGGCGAGCTCCGTGAGGAAGTCGTGGCGGATGCGCTCCGACGGGACACCCGCTCCGCGCAGGGCGTCCACCCCGCGCCGGACCATGCCCAGGGGGCCGGAGAGATAGGCGTCGCGCTCGTTCCAGGGGCCGTAGCGGCACACCGCGTCCGGAAGCCGGCCCTGCGCCTCGGTGACCGGGTGCACCGAGAGCCAGGGAAAGGTCTTCTGGAGCCGCAGCATCGTGTCGATGTCGTAGAGGTCGTGCCCGTGGCGAGCGCCGTAGAAGACGTCGACCGGGCGCCGGTCCCCGTGCTCCGCCACGTCCTCGACCAGGGCCTTGATCGGCGCTATGCCGGTGCCGCCGCCCAGACAGAGCAGACCGGTGTCCGTGGCGTGGTCGACCGTCATCGACCCGGCCGGCGGGCCGAGGCGCAGCACGTCCCCGGGGCGGGCCCGGTGGACCAGCGCGTTCGACACCCAGCCGGCCGGGACCGCCTTCACGTGCAGCGTCAGCAGGCCGTCGGGCCGGGGCGCGGAGGCGAAGGAGTAGTGCCGCCAGATCCGGGGCCACCACGGCGTCTCCAGCGTCGTGTACTGCCCCGCCAGGAACGGGTACGGCTGGTCGGGCCGGAGCGTCACGACGGCCACGTCCGGGGTCCGCAGGTCGTGGGTGACCACCTCGGCCTGCCACCAGGCAGGGGCGGTCCGTTCGTTCTCCGCCGCCGCGTCGATCATGATCTGGGAGATCGTCGTGTAGGTGCGGACCCAGGCCGCCTCGGTCTGCCCGTCCCAGCTCTGCGGGGCGTAGCGGGTGAGCGCGCCGATGAGCGCCTCGCCGACGGCCGGGTAGTGCGCCGACCGGGTGCCGTACTTGCGGTGCCCGCGGCCGAGGTTCTGCAGGTACGCGGTGAGGACCGGGACGTCGTCCATGTGCTCGGCGGCGGTCAGGAGTGCCTTGAGGAGCCGGTCCCGCTGGGTGTCCATCGCCACCGGGAACATCTCGCGCAGGTCCGGGTTCCGGACGAAGAGCAGGGCGTAGAAGTACGAGGTCACCTTGTCGGCGATCGGCGCGACCTCCGCCAGGGTCCGCCGGACGAGCAGGGCGTCCGCGGAGGCTCCTCCGGATATTCGAAGCACCGTGGCGCCCGGCGAGGGTTCGTCGGGTCTCTCCGCGGCCACCGGTCCGTCGCCCTCGGACGGTCTCCGGTCCTCCGCGTCGTCCGCCGGCTCCACCCGGTCCGTCGGGGCCGTCGGGGCCGTCGGGGCCGTCGGGGCCGCCCGATGAGCCTCGGGGTCGTCCGATGGCTCGGGTTCGTAGGGGGCCCTGGGCCCGTACGATGTCTGGCTCTCGCGTCGGTCCGCGTGTTCTGCGGCCGTCGTGGTGGTCGGAGCATCCATCCTGTGCCTCGCCCTCGCGCTGGCCGGCTTCCGTGTTCGCAGCATGACCCTTCGCTGACCACCTCCGGGCGGAAAGCGGAGTTCTCGGGCCAATGAGCCGGGATTGTGGCTAAGCTGCGCTGTTTCGGACGAGTGCGTAGGCCTCGCGCAGATCCCCTCCGGTGTAGCTGTGGCGGGACAGCCCGGCGAGGTGGTGGTCCGCGTTCACGGCCACGGTGTCCGGGACGAGCGCGAAGAGCTCCGCGTCGGACATCGAGTCTCCGTACGCGACGCAGTCGGCCGGATCCACGCCGTACCCCGCACACAGCTCTCGGGCGATCCGCACCTTCGCGGCGGCATCGAGGATGCCGGGCCGGTGGATGGCTGCGCGGAAGGGGACGGCGGGCCAGACCGAACCGTGGGTCGTGTCGACACCCCAGGCCAGGAGCCGCTCGACGAAGAAGTCGGGAGAGAGCGAGATGACGGCGCAGCGGTCGCCCCGGGCCCTGATGTCCGCCCAGACCTCAGGGATCCCCGCCAGCCACGGCGCCCCGTCGAAGGCGGCCACGACCTGCTCGGGGGTGAGCTCGCCCCAGAGCTCCCGGGCACGGACGGCGAACTCGTCGGGCGTGAGGCCCTCCAGGAAGCCGCGCTCCAGAGCGGCGATCTCCTCGACGACACCCAGCTGCCGGGAGATCTCCACCGCTGCGGCCGACCCCCGGATCAGGGTGCCGTCCAGGTCGAAGAGGTGCAGGCGCCGCGTTCGAGGTTTCACGTGAAACATGGTCCGTGTGCCGCGGGATGGAAGCAACGCCTCCCCGGCTGTCGGCCGGATCCCGTAAAGCGGTGGACGGAAGATCACCGCGTCGGACAGCCTGAAGGACATGCCGACCAGCCCCGCCGCTCTCGCTCAGCTCCCCGTCCGACGCCTCGGCGCCGATGACCTCCTCGCCTGCGCCGACCTCTCCGAGAACCGGGGATGGCCCCGTGAGGAGCACAAGTGGGGCTTCCTCCTCACCGTGGGAACCGGCTACGGCATCGACGATCCCGACGGCGACGGACTGCTCGCCTGCGCCGTGGTCACCTCGTACGGCCCCGGACTCTCGGCGATCGGCATGGTGCTCGTCTCCGAGCGGTACGCACGCCGGGGCGTGGGGCGCCGTCTGATGCGCCACATCCTGGCGGAGTCCGGTGACACCCCTCTCACCCTGCACGCCACCCCGAACGGGCAGCCCCTCTACGAGGAGCTCGGGTTCACGCAGACGGGCCGCGCGGAGATGGTGCGCGGGCGCTTCTCCTTCCGCACGCCGGCCCCCGCCGTCCCGGTGCGCCCGGCGACGGCGGAGGACCTCCAGGCGATCCTGCGCCTGGACCACGAGATCTTCGGCCTGGACCGCACCCCGCTGATCACCCGGCTCCCGGCCTTCGCGGACCACCTCCGCGTCGCCGAGGAGGACGGCGAGATCACCGGCTTCGCGGCGGCCTGGCCCAACATGGACACCCATGTCATCGGCCCGCTGATCGCCCGGGACCCCGAAACGGCCCAGGCCCTGATCGGCTCGCTGGCCGCAGCTTCCGACCGCCCCCTGCGCACAGACATCGACGTGCGCCATACGGCGCTGCTGAGCTGGGTCAAGGAGAACGGCCTCGACGCCATCGCCTTCAACGCGGTGATGGTCAGGTCCGCCCCCGGCCTCCCCGGCGACTGGAGCCGCCGCTTCGCACCCCTGACCGTCGCTGCCGGCTAGACCGTCTCGACCATTTACTTGCACACGCGCATTATTGCGGCGGATCGTCTACCCTGGTTGCAGAGCCACCCGTGCCGAGGAGAGACGATGACCGCCACAGACCCCGCACTCACCGCGCTCTCCCAGCGCTGGTGCGCCCTCTCCCTGCTGCACGGCCGGATCGAATCCCACCTGGAGCGCGCGCTGGAGTCGGGACACGGTCTGAGCGTGCGGGAGTACTCCCTCCTCGACGTCCTCAGCCGCCAGCACAGCGGCCCGGGCGGCCACCTCCAGATGAAGCAGGTCGCCGACGCCGTCGTCCTGAGCCAGAGCGCCACGACCCGGCTGGTCACGCGCCTGGAGGACCGGGGGCTGCTCACCCGGTACCTCTGCGCCACCGACCGGCGCGGCATCTACACCGATGTCACCGAAGCCGGCCTGAAGCTGCTCGAAGAGGCCCGTCCGACCAACGACAGCGCGCTTCGCGAGGCCCTCGACGACGCCGCCACCAACCCCGAGCTGGCCCCGCTGGTCCAGGTCGTCGAAGGCGCGGGAGCCCTGAAGGGCGTCGGCGTCCCGGCCTGACCACCCACGCGTTCCAGCCTGACCACCCACGCGTTCCGGCCTGACCACCCACGACGTACCGACGGGCTGGGCGTACGCTGCGAGGCATGAGCGATCTTGAGATACGCCCCGCCACCGCCCAGGACCTCCCGGCCATCGTCGCCATGCTTGCCGACGACCCGCTGGGCGCGCAGCGGGAGTCCCCCGATGACCTGACGCCGTACCTCTCGGCCTTCGAGCGTCTGGCGAACGACCCCCACCAGCATGTCGTCGTGGCCGTCCGCGGCGAGAAGGTCGTCGGAACCCTTCAGCTCACGGTGATCCCCGGCCTGTCGCGCAAGGGCACGACCCGCTCGATCATCGAGGGCGTCCGCATCCACTCCGACGAGCGCGGCAGCGGCCTGGGCACCCAGCTCATCGAGTGGGCCGTCGAGGAGTCCGGCCGCCAGGACTGCCGACTGGTCCAGCTGACCTCGGACGTCACCCGCACCGATGCCCACCGCTTCTATGAGCGACTGGGCTTCGAGGCCTCCCACGTGGGCTTCAAGAAGAGCCTCTGAGCCGTCCCGTGGACACCAGCGTGCCGGGCGACGCACCCGGCACGCTGTTTCACGTGAAACCGCCCGAACCGGCTCAGAGACCGCGCCAGCCGGCCTCGTCCACCCCGCCCGGCACCGCGTCCTCGGGCGCGTACGGCTCCCGCGTGAACGCGAACGAACCGAGATCGAGATGGCTCACACCGCCGTCGGGGCGCCGCACCACCCGGAGGGTCTCCCCTTCGTAGTAGCCGTTGAGCCCGACCCAACCGCCCTCGGGAAGCGCCCGGAAGCGTGCCCGGCGACCGGGGCCCCGCAGCGGTTCGAGCACCACGCCCCGCTCGGACCCGAGACGCAGCACGTAGGAGTACGTGCCCCAGTACCAGGGCCCCGTGAGCGCCAGAAGCTCCTGATCGACCTCCGCCTCGGGCAGGGGCCGCCACGGCTGCGGGAACCTCGGCTCGGCCTCCGCCACGATCCGTACGAGATCGGCGGCCACGGCGCCGGCAGGAACCCCCGAGGTGGCGTTGGCGAGGGCGATCCCCGCGAGACCGTCCTCCACGCTCACCCACAGACAGGCGACGAAGCCCGGCAGGGAACCGGTGTGGCCGATCAGGGTCCGCCCGTCCCGGCTGACCAGCTGGAGACCGAGCCCGTAGCTTCCCTCCCAGTCGCCCTCACCGGCCGCGGCGGCGGGCGCCCTCATCTCCGCCACGGAGGCCGGGGCGAGGACGCCCTCGTGGCCCGCCGCGAGGAACGCGCCGAACCGGGCGAGGTCGGCCGCGGTCGACCAGAGCTGGCCGGCCGGCGCCATGAGCCCGAGGTCCTCGGACGGCTCCGGAAGCATCACATCGGCCCAGGGGTGCACGGCCCAGCCCCCGGCATGCGGGGCGACGGGGTCCACGGTGGTGCGGCCCATCCCCAGCGGCTCCAGGATCTCGCGCCGGAGCGCCTCCTCCCAGGTCACTCCCCGCACCGCCGCCACCAGCGAACCGAGCAGCGTGTAACCGGGGTTGGAGTAGTGGTGCCGACGGCCGGGGGACTGGAGGAAGGGCTGCTCCCCCAGGACGTCGGAAAGCTCCGGACGGAGCGTCGCGGACGACCGCTCCCACCACGCGCCGGGCGTCTCGGCCGCGAGTCCCCCGCTGTGACCCAGGAGCTGAGCGATCGTCACCTCGCCCGCGCCCGTCCCCTTGAGGTGCCGCTCCAGCGGGTCCTCCAGCCGGAGCAGTCCCTCGTCCCGCAGCCTCATCACCAGCACGGCGGTGAACACCTTGGTGAGGGACCCGATCCTGAACTGCGTGTCGACGTCCGGTGCGTGGCCGTCCACGCAACTCCGCGCGCCGCTCCAGACCAACGCCCCGTCGCGGACCACCGCACCCACGAGCGAGGGCGCCCGCCCCTCGGCCTGGGCCACCGCCACTCGGTGCAGCAGGGCGCGCTCGGTACCGGGCAGCAAAGCTTCGAAAGATGTCGTCACGGAACGATCCAACACGATGTCACATACGAAGCTTCCCGACACGAACTGCGGAATCTCGCCCCTCACCCCATGTCGATCTTGCATGCCCGGACCCTCGGCGCCACGCTGGCCTCGACGCCGGACCCCACGGACGGAAGGCTGGGCCATGCGGAAACTGGTCTACGGCATGAACCTGACCCTGGACGGCTACATCGCCGCGGTCGGCGACGACATCGGCTGGAGTGGCCCGCCGAGCGACGAGCTGTTCCGGTGGTGGCTCGGCCACGAGCAGGCGAACACCCTGTCGCTGTACGGGCGCAAGCTGTGGGAGACGATGAGCTCCTACTGGCCGACCGGCGACCAGCAGCCCGACGCCACCCCGGCGGAGATCGAGTTCGCGCGGACCTGGCGGGAGAAGTCGAAGGTCGTGTTCTCCTCGACGATCGACGAGGTCGACTGGAACACCCGCCTGGTCACCGGCGACGCGATCGCGGAGATCACCCGGCTCAAGGCCGAGGACGGCGGGCCCATGGAGATCGGGGGCGCGACGCTCGCCGCGTCGGCCCTGCGCGCGGGGCTGATCGACGAGTACGTGATCGCCACCCATCCGGTCCTGGTGGGCGGCGGCACACCGTTCTTCACCGCGCTGGACAACTGGGTGAACCTGAACCTGCTGGAGACGCGGACGCTTCCCGGCGGCGTGGTCCTCACCCGGTACGAGACGCGGCGCTGAGCGGCTCCCCGCGGCCCCACGGCCGCACCGCACCCGAGGCGGACCCTCCAGGGGCCTCGGTCAGGTCTGCGCCATGTCGACGAAGCGCGAGTAGTGGCCCTGGAAGGCGACGGTGATGGTGGCCGTCGGACCGTTACGGTGCTTGCCCACGATGATGTCCGCCTCGCCGGCGCGCGGGGACTCCTTCTCGTAGGCGTCCTCACGGTGCAGCAGGATGACCATGTCGGCGTCCTGCTCGATCGAGCCGGATTCACGCAGGTCGGACACCATCGGCTTCTTGTCGGTGCGCTGCTCGGGGCCACGGTTCAGCTGGGAGAGCGCGATGACCGGCAGCTCCAGCTCCTTGGCGAGGAGCTTGAGGTTTCGCGACATGTCGGAGACCTCTTGCTGACGGCTCTCCTGCCGCTTGGATCCGCCGGACTGCATCAGCTGCAGGTAGTCGATGATGACCAGCTTGAGACCGTTGCGCTGCTTGAGCCGCCGGCACTTGGCCCGGATCTCCATCATCGACAGGTTCGGCGAGTCGTCGATGTAGAGCGGCGCCTGGGAGACGTCGGGCATCCGGCGGGCGAGCCGCGTCCAGTCCTCGTCGGTCATCGTGCCGGAGCGCATGTGGTGGAGCGCGACCCGGGCCTCGGCCGAGAGCAGCCGCATCGCGATCTCGTTGCGGCCCATTTCGAGGGAGAAGATGACGCTGGGCAGGTTGTGCTTGATGGACGCCGCCCGGGCGAAGTCCAGCGCGAGGGTCGACTTACCCATGGCGGGACGGGCCGCGATGATGATCATCTGGCCGGGGTGCAGACCGTTGGTGAGCGAGTCGAGGTCGGTGAAGCCGGTGGGCACACCGGTCATCTCGCCGCTGCGGGAGCCGATCGCCTCGATCTCGTCGAGGGCCCCCTCCATGATGTCGCCGAGCGGCAGGTAGTCCTCGGTGGTGCGCTGCTCGGTGACGGCGTAGATCTCGGCCTGCGCCGAGTTCACGATCTCGTCGACGTCGCCGTCGGCCGCGTAGCCCATCTGCGTGATCTTGGTGCCGGCCTCGACGAGGCGCCGAAGGACGGCCCGCTCGTGGACGATCTCCGCGTAGTAGGAGGCGTTGGCCGCGGTGGGGACCGACTGGACCAGGGTGTGGAGGTAGGAGGCTCCGCCGACCCGGGTGATCTCGCCGCGCTTGGTGAGTTCGGCGCCGACCGTGATGGGGTCGGCCGGCTCGCCCTTGGCGTAGAGGTCGAGGATCGCCGCGTAGACCGTCTCGTGGGCCGGCTTGTAGAAGTCGTTGCCCTTGATGATCTCCACGACGTCCGCGATGGCGTCCTTGGAGAGCAGCATGCCGCCGAGGACGGACTGCTCGGCGTCGAGGTCCTGCGGGGGGACGCGCTCGAATCCGGAGAGTCCGCCGTCCCACGGGCCGTCGTTGCCGCGCTCGTGCTGGTCGTCGCGGCCGCGGCCCCGGCCGCGCCCCTCTCCGCGGGTACGGGTGGGCAGCCGGTCGCTCGGTCCGCTGTCGGCCCAAGGGTCGTCCATGGACTCGGTCATCGTCACCAAGCCACCTCCTCCCGTCCGCTCCGCGGACCTCGCCCTGCCACTCTTTCTTACGCCACAGCCTTGATCAACGAGTGGCTTTGCGACCGCTTCTGGCGCGTCGGGCGCCGGACCACGGTAGGCCCGCGGGGAGCGTCAGCCAATCTGGTTATCCACAGGCCCTGTGGGTGAAGGGCCAGATGCTGTGGAGAACTCGCCGGAACCTGTGCACGGAGCGGGGGACAGCCATGTGGACAAACTCATAAGACCCTCGATCTCACCCACCTGACCTGCACTTTCTCCGTCCACGGGCTGTGGGGGAGAAAAAGTTCGCCCCCCGATTCAAGATCAGAACAAACGGCCCACACCCGAAGCCTCGCACCACCGAAAAGTAAGGATCACGGATGCATTGCATCACTTACCTGTGGAAGATTAGATTGACCCCATGAGCCAGGCCCCCGTGACCTCCAAGGCCGTCCGTCGACAGCACGACCGCGAGATCGTCTCCCTCGCCCTGCCGGCGTTCGGCGCCCTCGTCGCCGAACCGCTGTTCCTGATGGTCGACAGCGCCATCATCGGCCACCTCGGCACCCCTCAGCTCGCGGGCCTCGCGATCGCAGCCGCCCTGCTGTCCACCGCGGTCAGCGTCTTCGTCTTCCTCGCCTACGCGACCACGGCGGCGGTCTCGCGCCGGGTCGGCGCGGGCGACCTCCAGGCCGCCATCCGGCAGGGCATGGACGGCATCTGGCTGGCGCTCCTCCTCGGCGCCGCCGTCGTCATCCTGACGCTGCCCACCGCCCCGGGGCTGGTCGACGTCTTCGGAGCCTCCGACACCGCCGCCCCCTACGCGGTCACCTATCTCCGCGTCTCCAGCCTGGGGATCCCCGCGATGCTCGTGGTCCTGGCCGCCACCGGCGTCCTGCGCGGCCTCCAGGACACCCGTACACCGCTCTACGTGGCCATCGGCGGCTTCGCGGCCAACGCCGTGCTCAACGTCGGGCTGGTCTACGGCGCCGATCTGGGCATCGCGGGCTCCGCCTGGGGCACGGTGATCGCCCAGTACGGCATGGCCGCCGTCTACCTCGTCGTGGTCGTCCGGGGCGCTCGCCGCCACGGGGCCTCCCTCCGCCCCGACGCCGCGGGCATCCGCGCCTCCGCCCAGGCAGGCGTCCCGCTGCTCGTCCGCACGCTCTCGCTCCGTGCGGTCCTGATGATCGCCACCGCCGTGGCGGCCCGCATGGGCGACATCGAAGTCGCCGCCCATCAGATCATCCTGTCCCTGTGGAGCCTGATGGCCTTCGCGCTCGACGCCATCGCCATCGCGGGACAGGCCATCATCGGCCGCTACCTCGGCGCGGACGACGCCCAGGGCGCCCGCCAGGTCTGCCGCCGGATGGTCCAGTGGGGCGTGCTCTCCGGTGTGGTGCTCGGGGCGGTCCTGATCGTCGCCCGTCCCCTGTTCGTCCCGCTCTTCACCCGGGACGTGACCGTGCAGGACACCCTCCTGCCGGCCCTCCTCGTCGTCGCCCTCTCCCAGCCGATCTCCGGCGTCGTCTTCGTCCTCGACGGCGTCCTCATGGGGGCGGGAGACGGCCCCTACCTGGCCTGGGCGATGCTCCTGACCCTCGCCGTCTTCGCCCCCGTGGCCCTGCTGGTCCCGGCACTCGGCGGAGGACTGACCGCCCTCTGGTGGGCGATGACCCTGATGATGACCGTACGGCTGCTGACGCTCTGGCTGCGCACCCGCTCCGGCCGCTGGATCGTCACCGGCGCCACACGCTGAAGGTTTCACGTGGAACATCCCGTTTCACGTGAAACAGCGGAAGGGCCGCACCCCGAGGGGTGCGGCCCTTCCTCACTGCTGAGCGCAGACTGCCTGGGGCAGCGTTACGCGGCGACGACCTCGACGCCGAGCTTCGCGGCAACCTCGGGGTGCAGACGCACGGACACCTGGTGCGAGCCCAGGGTCTTGATCGGCGAGCCGAGCTCGACGCGACGCTTGTCGACGTCGGGGCCACCCGCGGACTTGATCGCCGAGGCGATGTCACCCGGGGTCACGGAGCCGAAGAGACGGCCGGCGTCGCCGGAGCGAACGGCCAGGCGCACCTTCGTGCCCTCGAGCTGGGCCTTGATCTCGTTGGCCTGCTCGATGGTCGCGATCTCGTGGATCTTGCGGGCGCGGCGGATCTGCGCCACGTCCTTCTCGCCACCCTTGGTCCAGCGGATCGCGAAACCACGCGGGACCAGGTAGTTGCGAGCGTAGCCGTCCTTGACGTCGACGACGTCGCCAGCGGCACCGAGGCCGGAGACCTCGTGGGTGAGGATGATCTTCATTTTTCGGTCACCCTTCCCTTATCGCGCGGTGGACGTGTAGGGCAGCAGCGCCATCTCAC
This sequence comes from Streptomyces sp. NPDC104202, assembly GCF_055584185.1. Classification (NCBI taxonomy): domain Bacteria; kingdom Bacillati; phylum Actinomycetota; class Actinomycetes; order Kitasatosporales; family Streptomycetaceae; genus Streptomyces; species Streptomyces sp. NPDC104202. The sequence goes on from NZ_JBVJMN010000091.1 coordinate 12,095, forward strand.
GGCTGTTCTTCACGGCCGTGGCGACGTCACGCTGGTGCTGCGTGCAGTTGCCGGTAACGCGGCGGGCACGGATCTTGCCACGGTCGGAAATGAACTTCCGCAGCATGTTCGTGTCCTTGTAGTCCACGTACGCGGTCTTGTCCTTGCAGAACGCGCAGACCTTCTTCTTAGGCTTGCGCACAGGCGGCTTCGCCATGGTGTTTCTCCTGTGTGATCAAGAAGTGGGGGTACGAGCTGCTTCCAGGCGATGCCTAGAAGGGGGGCTCGTCCGAGTAGCCGCCGCCGGAGTTTCCACCCCAGCCGCCTCCGCCGCCCTGCTGGCCGCCGCCGGAGGGAGCACCGCCGCCGGTCGCCCACGGGTCGTCGGCGGGAGCACCGCCGCCACCCTGCTGGGAACCGCCGGAGTTTCCACCCCAGCCGCCGCCACCGCCGCCGCCGGCCTGCTGGCCGCCGCCGCCGTATCCACCCTGGCCGCCTCGACCGGTGGTCTTGGTGACCTTGGCCGTGGCGTTCTTGAGGCTGGGGCCGACTTCCTCGACATCCAGCTCGTAGACCGTGCGCTTGACGCCCTCACGGTCCTCGTAGGACCGCTGCTTCAGCCGGCCCTGCACGACGACGCGCATGCCTCGCTGGAGCGATTCGGCGACGTTCTCCGCCGCCTGACGCCAGACCGAGCAGGTGAGGAAGAGGCTCTCGCCGTCCTTCCACTCATTGGTCTGACGGTCGAAGGTGCGGGGGGTGGACGCGATACGGAACTTCGCGACCGCCGCACCGGACGGGGTGAAGCGCAGCTCGGGGTCGTCGACAAGATTGCCGACGACCGTGATGACGGTCTCGCCTGCCATGGGGGAACCTCTCGGCGGGTTTGCTTCTGGCTGCTTTGTTGCTACTCGGACCCGATGACCTCTGAGCTAGAAGCTCAGTGGGTCTCGGGACGGAGGACCTTGGTCCGGAGGACCGACTCGTTCAGGTTCATCTGGCGGTCGAGCTCCTTGACGACCGCAGGCTCGGCCTGCAGGTCGATGACCGAGTAGATGCCCTCGGGCTTCTTCTTGATCTCGTACGAGAGACGACGACGGCCCCAGGTGTCGACCTTCTCGACCTTTCCGTTGCCCTCACGGACGACGGAGAGGAAGTTCTCGATCAGGGGGGCGACAGCGCGCTCCTCCAGATCGGGGTCGAGGATGACCATCACCTCGTAGTGACGCATGTGGAACCCACCTCCTTTGGACTCAGCGGCCACGGTCGTTCCGTGGCAGGAGGGTCGTGATGCGTGAGCGACGGTACCCACCACCACTGACAATCCCCCTCGGCGAGCGAGAGGGGCCGTCGGGGATCCCGGAGGGACCTGGGCAGACACCGGCGCAGCTGTACAGAGTACCCGCACATCGGCCTGCGGTTGAAATTCCCCGGTGAGGGGACGCAATCTGTACACAACGGATGTCGGCGGCGCTCGATGCGCCGCCCTCGCGCGGCAACGCCAGGAGGTGCCCCATGGCACAGGCAATGCGACCCGACCCCGGCCACTCCCTCTTCGCGACCGACGGCAAGCCCCACCCCCTCCAGGACGCCCTGGTCGGCGTGACGCTCGTCCTGGGCGTCATCGCCTTCGTCACCGCGATGTTCGACAACCTCCACCTGCTGAGTTCCTGGTCGGGCCTGATCGGCATCCTGACCGGTGCCTACGGACAGTTCATCTCCGCGACGACGCGCGAGCGCTTCCTGCTGGTGCTCGGACTCGGCGCCTCGGCGTTCGGCTTCTATCTGGGCATGGCGCACGGCGGCCTCTTCGGCGGCGTCATCAGCTGAGCCCAGGGGCACGTCAGGGCGTACACGCCCATCCGGGGCGCTCCCCGGTCACAGTAGGCTTCGGCGCGAGAGCCGGAGCCCCTGACCGATGGGGACACACCTGCCGAGGAGCGCCCCGCATGAGCCTGACCCTGAGGACCATCAGCCGTGAGCAGCATCTGGCATTCATCCAGAGCCAGCCCGCGGCGAGCCACTGCCAGGTCCCGGCGTGGGCTGACGTGAAGACCGAGTGGCGTTCGGAGAACCTCGGCTGGTTCGACAAGAACGGCGAACTCGTCGGCGCCGGCCTGGTCCTGTACCGCCAGCTCCCCAAGATCAAGCGGTACCTCGCCTACCTGCCCGAGGGCCCGGTCATCAACTGGTACGCGCCCAACCTGGACGACTGGCTGCAGCCGATGCTGGCGCACCTCAAGCACCAGGGCGCCTTCTCCGTGAAGATGGGCCCGCCGGTCGTCATCCGCCGCTGGGACTCCGCCGCCATCAAGTCCGGCATCCAGGACCCGGACGTCAAGCGCCTCAAGGACGTCGAGGCCACGCACATCGAGCCGCGCGCCTTCGAGGTCGCGGACCGGCTGCGGAAGATGGGCTGGCAGCAGGGCGAGGACGGCGGCGCCGGCTTCGGCGACGTCCAGCCCCGCTACGTCTTCCAGGTCCCGCTCGCCAACCGCTCGCTCGACGACGTCCTCAAGGGCTTCAACCAGCTGTGGCGCCGGAACATCAAGAAGGCCGAGAAGGCCGGTGTCGAGGTCGTCCAGGGCGGCTACGAGGACCTGGCCGAGTGGCAGCGCCTCTACGAGATCACGGCCGTCCGTGACCACTTCCGGCCGCGCCCGCTCTCGTACTTCCAGCGCATGTGGACCGTCCTCAACAGCGAGGACCCCAACCGCATGCGGCTGTACTTCGCCCGCCACAACGGCGTGAACCTCTCCGCCGCGACGATGCTCGTGGTCGGCGGCCACGTCTGGTACTCCTACGGCGCCTCCGACAACATCGGCCGTGAGGTCCGGCCCTCGAACGCGATGCAGTGGCGGATGCTGCGCGACGCGTACGCGATGGGCGCGACCGTCTACGACCTGCGCGGCATCTCGGACTCGCTCGACGAGACCGACCACCTCTTCGGCCTCATCCAGTTCAAGGTCGGCACGGGCGGCGAGGCCGTCGAGTACGTCGGCGAGTGGGACTTCCCGCTGAACAAGCTCCTGCACAAGGCGCTCGACATCTACATGTCGCGCCGCTGACCGTTCCGTAGGCTTCGTACTCTCGTACACATCTCCGACACACCGCAGCCACCAGAAAGGTTCCGGGCCGGCCATGGCGCTCTCCCTCTACGTCGACACCGCTCGCTGGCGCGCGCACCAGAAGACCGTCATCGACCAGTTCCCGGGGATCATCCCGGTCTGCAAGGGCAACGGGTACGGCTTCGGGCACGAGCGCCTCGCGGACGAGGCGGCCCGTTTCGGCGCCGACATGCTCGCCGTGGGCACCACGTACGAGGCCGCACGGATCAAGGACTGGTTCGGCGGCGACCTGCTGGTCCTCACCCCGTTCCGCCGGGGTGAAGAACCGGTTCCGCTGCCCGACCGCGTGATCCGCTCGGTGTCGTCCGTGGACGGCGTCCGGGCCCTCGTGGGCGCCCGCGTCGTGATCGAGTGCATGAGCTCGATGAAGCGGCACGGCGTCCACGAGAACGAGCTCCAGCAGCTCCACGCGGCCATCGAGGACGTCCGCCTGGAGGGCTTCGCCCTCCACCTCCCGCTGGACCGCCCCGACGGCACGGACGCGGTCGAGGAGGTCATCGCCTGGATGGACCGCCTGCGAGCCGCCAGGCTGCCGCTGCACACCATGTTCGTGAGCCACCTGCGGGCCCAGGAGCAGGCCCGGCTCCAGCAGCAGTTCCCGCAGACCCGCTTCCGCGCCCGGATCGGCACCCGCCTCTGGCTGGGCGACCACGAGGCCACCGAGTACCGGGGCTCCGTCCTGGACGTGACCCGGGTGGCCAAGGGCGACCGGTTCGGCTACCGCCAGCAGAAGGCCGCCTCGGACGGCTGGCTGGTCGTCGTCGCCGGCGGCACCTCGCACGGCGTGGGCCTGGAGGCCCCCAAGGCCATGCACGGTGTCATGCCGCGCGCCAAGGGCGTCGCCCGCGCCGGGCTCGCCACCGTCAACCGCAACCTGTCGCCCTTCGTCTGGGCGGGCAAGCAGCGGTGGTTCGCCGAGCCGCCGCACATGCAGGTGTCGATCCTGTTCGTGCCCGCCGACGCCGAGGAGCCCCGGGTCGGCGACGAGCTGGTGGCGCACCTGCGCCACACCACGACGCAGTTCGACCGGCTCGTCGAGCGCTGAGCCGGCCGGAACCCCTCACCCCCGGGAGTCCTGCTCCCGGGGGGCGCTCCACGGGTTGTGGGGCTCCTCGGAAGTACCCCACCGCACCCGCCGGCCCTCCTCCGCCGCCGGCGCGGCGTGCCGGGCCGGGTGGGCCGCCCTTCCCGCGACCACGAGGTCGTCGGCGCCGTCCAGGACGCCCCCCGAGGGGTCGTCCGAGCCGTCCTGCCGCACCGGGTCCTTCTCGGGCGCCAGGATGTCGCGCACGACCACCGCGCACAGGTACAGCGTGCCGAGCAGGTGCAGCACGATCGCGAACTGGTAGCCGTCCACCGGCAGGCCCTGCTTGTTGCCGCTGCTCGTGAACGCCAGGTACATCCAGATGCCGAGGAAGTACACGACCTCACACGCCTGCCAGACCAGGAAGTCGCGCCAGCGCGGGCGGGCCAGCGCGGCCAGCGGCACCAGCCACAGGACGTACTGCGGCGAGTAGACCTTGTTGGTCAGCACGAAGGCCGCGACGACCAGGAACGCCAGCTGCACGAAGCGGGGCCTGCGCGGCGCGGTGAACGCCAGGTAGGCGATCCCGGCCGCGGCCACCACCATCAGCAGCAGCGCGTACAGGTTGGCCCGGTCCGGCGGGATCGACATGCCCGTCCGCTGGCTGATCAGCAGCCAGACCGACCCGAAGTCCACGTTCCGGTCCCGGCTGAACACGTAGAACTGCTTCCACCCCTCGGGCGCGAGCAGCATCACCGGCAGGTTCACGACCAGCCAGGAGCCCGCGAAGCCGAGCACCGCGGTCCCGTACTCCCGCCACTTCCCGGACCGCCAGCAGAGCAGCAGCAGGGGCCACAGGAGCAGGATCGGGTAGAACTTGGCGGCGGTGGCGAGGCCGAGCAGGATGCCGAAGCCCAGGGGCCGTTCACGGGACCACATCAGGACGGCGGCGGCCGTCAGCGCGACGGCCAGTATGTCCCAGTTGATCGTGGCGGTGAGGGCCACCGAGGGCGCCAGGGCGACCAGGAGCCCGTCCCAGGGACGCCGCCGGTGCGTGCGGGCCACGCAGACCGCGAGGACGGCCGCGCAGACCATCAGCAGCCCCGCGTTGGCCAGCCAGTACGCCCGCTCGTTCTCCTCCGGGCTGCCGCCGCCCGGCGTCAGCCAGGCCGCGACCTCCATGAACAGACCCGTCAGGACCGGGTACTCCAGAAACGGTATGTCGCCGCCCAGCCGGTCGAAGTACGGCACCAGGCCGTCCGCGAAGCCCCGTCCCGCGAAGAGGTGCGGGATGTCGGAGTAGCAGGCGTGGGTGTACTGGGACGCCGTCCCGCGGAACCAGGCCCAGTTGTAGCAGGGCAGCTTCTGCACCATGCCGAGGGCGAACATGCCGATCGCCACGAGGGCGATGACCCGTACCGCCGTGAACTGCCCGGTGCCGGGGAGCGCCCGGCGCCCGTAGGGCCCGCCGATCAGTTCGCTGCCCGCGGCGGCGACCCTGTCCCGTCGGGTGGGACTGACCGTCCGCGAACGGTCCTGCGGCCCGTCCTGCGGCGCGCTCGTCTTCTGGAGGCTCGGCATGGGGGACATCCTGCCGTACGTCCCCGTGAAAACGGCGAGGGCCGCCGCGGCCGCTCCGTACGGAAGATACGGAGCGGACGCGACGGCCCTCGAAGAGCGCCCGGCCGGGGGTCAGGGGACGAAGACCCCGCCACCGGGTCTGCCGTTCCCGTTCCCGCCGCTGTCGTCCGTCGCCGTGCCGGTCGGCGTCGGTGTGCCGGTGGTGGGTGGTGTGGTCGTCGGCTGACCGGTGTTGCCGCCCGGGTTCCCCGGGTTGTTGCAGTCCCAGTCCCAGATGTCACAGGTCGTCTTGCCCGGCTTCGGGGTCCTGGTCACCGGGGGAGTCGTCGTGGCCGTCGCCGGCGGGGTCGTCGTCGGCATCGTCGACTCGGTGGGGGTCGGCGTGGCCGTCGGCGTCGGCGTCGGGCTGCTGGCACCGCCGCCGAAGACGGGCTCGGAGTTCTCGATGTCCATCGGCTCGGGGAACTTCACGAGCGGCATGCCCTCGACGGCCTGGGACATGTAGTCCTGCCAGATCCGCGAGGGGAACGACGAGCCGTGGATCTTCGGCTGCGCACCCGTGCCGTACATGTCCTCGAACTTGCGGTCCTTCTTGGTGTCGTCGTCGTCGTAGCGGTACATGTCGATCGCCGTCGCCAGCTGCGCGGTGTACCCCACGAACCAGGCCGACATGTTGGCGTCGGTCGTACCGGTCTTGCCGGCCACGTCACGGCCCGGGATGCGGGCCTTGGTGCCGGTGCCCTTCTCGACGACGTCGTGGAGGACGTCGGTGACCTGGCTGGCGATCGCCGGAGTGAAGGGCTGCTTGGTCTCCGCCTTGTGCTCCTTGATGACGACGCCCTCCTTCTTCACGCTCTCGACCGAGTAGGGGTCGTTCTGCTTGCCCCCGTTGGCGAAGGTGGAGTAGGCGCCGGCCATGCGGATGGCACTCGGGCTGGAGATACCGAGGGAGAACGACGGGACCTCGCCCTGGACGAGCGAGCTCTCCAGGAGGCCGGCCTCCTCGGCCGTCTGGCGCACCGTGCTGATGCCGATGTCCATGCCCAGCTGGACGTACGGCGAGTTGGCGGAGTGGATCATCGCCTCGCGCAGCGAGATGGCGCCGTAGTTGGCGAACTCGTCATTCGTCTGCTTCCACTGCTCGCCCTTCTCGTTGACCCAGGTGTCGCCGTTGTACTTCCGGACGACCAGGCCGTTCTTACCGGAGTAGCGGCTCTTGTCGGGGTCCACGAGCGTGCGGCTGGACTCGTCCTGCACCGGCCCCAGCTCGGGGTCCCGGACGCCGTACTTCATGGCGGCGGCGAGCACGAAGGGCTTGAACGTCGACCCCACCATGGCGCCGGTGGCGTCGGCGTTGTTGCTGAAGTGCTTGGTGGCGTCGGCGCCGCCGTACAGGGCGACGATCTTCCCGGTCGCCGTGTCGACGGAGGCGCCGCCGAACTGGACGTGGGTGTCGTCCTGGGGACGCTTCTTCGGGTCGATGTGCTTGTCCAGGATCTTCTGGACCGACTTCTCGAGCTTGGCGACCTTGTTCTTGTCGAAGGTCGTGAAGATCTCGTAGCCGCCGCGCTCCAGGTCCTGGACGCTGATGCCGAACTGGGTCTTGATGTTGGCGTTCGCGGTCCTGACCAGGTAGCCGATCTGACCGCTCAGGTTGGCGTTCTGGCCGGGCTTCGCGACCTTCGGGAAGGTGGTGTACTTCGCCCGCTCGGCGGCCGTGAGGTGGCCGTCCTTCTCCATCTCGTCGAGGATCCACTTCCACCGCTTGGTGGCCCGCTCGGTGTTCTTCTGAGCGGTGGCCTCGGAGTCGATCTCGGGGTAGCCGGCGGGGTCGTAGTACGTCGCGCCCTTCAGCACCGAGGCGAGCAGCGCCGACTGGCTGGGGTCGAGGTCCTTGGCGTCCTTGTTGAAGTACGCGCGCGCCGCGGCCTGGATGCCGTAGGCACCCCGTCCGTAGTACGAGGTGTTGAGGTAGCCCGCCATGATCTCGGGCTTCTCGACCTCGTTGCCGACCTTCATGGAGATGAAGAGTTCCTTCACCTTCCTGGTGAGGGTCTGCGACTGGTCGTCGAGGCGGTTGTTCTTCACGTACTGCTGGGTGATGGTCGAGCCGCCCTGGGTCTCGCCGCCCTTGGCCATGTTCCACACGGCGCGTGCGATACCCATCGGGTCGACGCCCGAGTCGTCGTTGAACGTCTTGTTCTCCGCGGAGATCACCGCGTTCTGCATGGACATCGGGATCTGCGCGATGGGAACGATCTGCCGGTTGGTGCCACTGCCGGTGGCGACCATGCGGGTCTTGTCGGCCCAGTAGTAGATGTTGTTCTGCGAGGTCGCGGTCTTGGCCTCGTCAGGAATCTCCACCTGCGAGTACGCGAACGCGGCCGCGCCCATCAGGCTCGCCGCGAAGAACAGGAACGTGCCCGTGACCAGCTTCCACGAGGGCATCCAGCGACGCCAGCCGTACTTGCCGTACCGCGGGTAGTCGATCACCCGCTTCTTGCCGGGCGGCGGGCCGCCGGAGCCGCGCCCCGGACCGCTGCCACGACCGCCGCCACCGCCACGACGGCCCCCGCCGGAACCACCGGGGCCGCCGGGACCGGTCTCGGCACCCCTGCGCCGGCTGCCGCGCTGGGCGGCCCGGCGGGCCTCCGCGCGACCGCCGTAGGGACGCTCCTCCCCGTGGGAGGAAGGTGGCCCGTACGAGGCCTCGGGGGCTCCCGTACCGGCGTCATGGGCCGGGGCCGACCTGCGGCCCACCGGCTGCTGGGCAGCGCGCCGTGCCGCCGCGCGCCCACCCGTCGGCGGCTGCTGCGGCGGCATTTTGCGACGATGCTCGCTCATCGAACGACTACTCCTCGGGCAGGCGCGTACGCCTGGAAGCGGCAGTTGAGTTCCGGTCCCCCCGAAATGTGCACGCACGGCACCCCATCGGAGGCCCATCCGTACCGCAGCCGGTCACCCGCAGCACTGACGCCCCACGGCGTCGCTCGGTTCCCGGTGGTCTGCATGCCGCACAGACTACGCACGGCCAAAACCCACGGAGACCCGGACTTCCACCCAAAACAGGCAAGTCGAACGCTGTGAATCGATGATGTGACGCCGGTCACGGTGGGTCCGCTTGTCGAGACAGTTCGGCCGTTCTATCGTGCTGATGTATCGACTCGATACATCAGCACGGCATAAGGCCCACGGAAGCGGAGGAGGCGACGGATGAGCAGACGCTCCGGCATCCTCGAGTTCGCCGTCCTCGGACTGCTCCGCGAGGCCCCGATGCACGGGTACGAGCTGCGAAAGCGCCTCAACACCTCGCTGGGCGTGTTCCGGGCCTTCAGCTACGGAACGCTGTATCCCTGCCTCAAGACGCTGGTCGCCAACGGCTGGTTGATCGAGGAACCGGGCAGCGCCCCCGAGGAGGCCCTCGCCGCTTCACTCGCAGGACGCCGAGCCAAGATCGTCTACCGGTTGACGCCGGCAGGTAAGGACCACTTCGAGGAGCTCCTCTCCCACACCGGCCCGGACGCCTGGGAGGACGAGCACTTCGCCGCCCGCTTCGCCTTCTTCGGTCAGACCGAACGCGAGGTGCGGATGCGGGTCCTGGAGGGCCGCCGCAGCCGGCTGGAAGAGCGCCTCGAGAAGATGCGCGCCTCCCTGGCCCGGACGCGCGAGCGCCTGGACGACTACACGCTTGAGCTGCAGCGCCACGGCATGGAATCCGTGGAGCGCGAAGTGCGCTGGCTGAACGAGCTCATCGAGAGCGAGAGGGCGGGGCGGGATCAGCGATCCGGCTCCGACGCCCCCGCTCTGCACGACAACGATTCTGGAGAAACGGGCGGCCTGCCCCGGCACGGGGGCAGTACCCGGCCGGATCCGTCCGACGACACCGCAAAGTGAAACCCTGCGCACAGCAGGGCTTCCACGATCACACAGGGAGCAACCGGAATGGGTTCGGTTCGCGTAGCCATCGTCGGCGTGGGCAACTGCGCCGCCTCGCTGGTGCAGGGCGTCGAGTACTACAAGGACGCCGACCCGGCGACCAAGGTGCCCGGCCTGATGCACGTCCAGTTCGGCGACTACCACGTCGGTGACGTCGAGTTCGTCGCCGCCTTCGACGTCGACGCGAAGAAGGTCGGCCTCGACCTCTCGGACGCCATCGGCGCCAGCGAGAACAACACCATCAAGATCTGCGACGTCCCGAGCAACGGCGTCACGGTCCAGCGCGGTCACACGCTCGACGGTCTCGGCAAGTACTACCGCCAGACCATCGAGGAGTCCGCCGAGGAGCCGGTCGACATCGTCCAGATCCTCAAGGACCGTCAGGTCGACGTTCTCGTCTGCTACCTGCCCGTCGGCTCCGAGGCCGCCGCGAAGTTCTACGCGCAGTGCGCCATCGACGCCAAGGTCGCGTTCGTCAACGCCCTCCCGGTCTTCATCGCCGGCACCAAGGAGTGGGCGGACAAGTTCACCGAGGCGGGCGTCCCGATCGTCGGCGACGACATCAAGTCCCAGGTCGGCGCGACCATCACGCACCGCGTGATGGCGAAGCTGTTCGAGGACCGCGGTGTCCGTCTTGAGCGCACCATGCAGCTCAACGTCGGCGGCAACATGGACTTCAAGAACATGCTCGAGCGCGAGCGCCTCGAGTCCAAGAAGATCTCGAAGACGCAGGCCGTCACCTCGCAGATCCCCGACCGCGAGCTGGGCGAGAAGAACGTCCACATCGGTCCGTCGGACTACGTGGCCTGGCTGGACGACCGCAAGTGGGCGTACGTGCGCCTCGAGGGCCGCGCCTTCGGCGACGTCCCGCTGAACCTCGAGTACAAGCTCGAGGTGTGGGACTCCCCGAACTCCGCCGGTGTCATCATCGACGCCCTGCGCGCCGCGAAGATCGCCAAGGACCGGGGCATCGGTGGCCCGATCCTCTCGGCGTCCTCGTACTTCATGAAGTCCCCGCCGGTGCAGTACTTCGACGACGAGGCCCTGGCCAACGTCGAGAAGTTCATCAAGGGTGAGGTCGAGCGCTAAAGCGCCGCACGCTTGTCGATCGAGGGTCCCCGAGGCACTGCCCGGGGGCCCTCTTCGTATGTGAGTCTTGCTGCCATGTCCGTCGTACGTGATCTGCGCGTACTCCTGCGCCTGACGAACTTCCGCCGCCTGCTCGCCGTCCGGCTGCTCTCCCAGTGCGCCGACGGCGTCTATCAGGTGGCCCTGGCCACGTACGTCGTCTTCTCCCCCGAGAAACAGACCTCCCCCGCCGCCATCGCGTCGGCCATGGCGGTCCTCCTGCTCCCGTACTCGCTCGTCGGGCCGTTCGCCGGCGTCCTCCTCGACCGGTGGCCGCGACGCCAGGTCTTCCTGTACGGCAACCTGCTCCGCGCCCTGCTCGCCTGCGGGACCGCCGTCCTGATCCTCGCCTCCGTGCCCGACTGGCTCTTCTACGCCTCCGCGCTCTCGGTCACCGCCGTCAACCGCTTCGTCCTCGCCGGGCTCTCCGCCTCGCTGCCGCGCGTCGTCGACGACGAACGGCTGGTCGTGGCGAACTCGCTCTCCCCGACCGCCGGCACCCTCGCCGCGACCATCGGCGGCGGCCTCGCCTTCGGCGTCCGCCTGATCGCCGACGACTCCGACGCGGTCGTGGTGGCCTTCGGCGCCCTGCTCTACCTCTGCTCCGCCCTGGCCTCCCTGCGGATGTCCCGGGAGCTCCTGGGACCCGACCCCGTCCTCGTCCCGCAACGCCTCCGCTCGGCGGTGGCCTCCACCGCCCGCGGGCTGGTCGCGGGGCTCCGGCACCTCTCCGAGCGTCGTCCCGCGGCCCGGGCGCTCATCGCGGTGGGCCTCATGCGCTTCTGTTACGGCGCCCTGCTCGTCACCGTGCTCATGCTGTGCCGCTACACCTGGAGCTCCACCGACGCCGAGGGGCTCGGGCTGCTCGGGATCGCCGTCGCCGCCTCCGGAGCGGGCTTCTTCGCCGCCGCGCTCCTCTCCCCCTGGGCGGTGGGCCGGTTCGGGCCCTTCGGCTGGATGACCCTGTGCGCCGCGGCCGCAGCCGTCGTCGAGCCGGCCCTCGGCCTGACCTTCGCCCCGGTCCCCTTCCTCGTGGCCGCCTTCGTCCTGGGGCTCATCACCCAGGGAGCCAAGATCGCGACGGACACGGTGGTGCAGACCGCTGTGGACGACGCCTACCGGGGGCGTGTCTTCTCCCTCTACGACGTGCTGTTCAACGTCGCCTTCGTGGGCGCGGCAGGAGTCGCCGCCCTGATGCTGCCGCCCGACGGCCGTTCCGGGCTCCTGGTCGTGCTGGTGGCCCTGATCTACGCCTCGATCGCTCTGACCCTGCGCGGTGAACGCGCCGAGGGGTGATGTTTCACGTGAAACACCACCCCTCCCTCGCGCGGGCGGGGGGGGGGGGGGGGGGGGGGGGGGGGGGGGGGGGGGGGGGGGGGGGGGGGGACGGGGGGGGAGACCACGCAATACGTGCAAAGTAAGCA
>NZ_JBVJMN010000092.1:0-23980 GCF_055584185.1 Streptomyces sp. NPDC104202
CCCCCCCCCCCCCCCCCCCCCCCCCCCCCCCCCCCCCCCCCCCCCCCCCCCCCCCCCCCCCCCCCCCCCCCCCCCCCCCCCCCCCCCCCCCCCTCGCCAACTCCCCCTTGCCTCAATTAAATTGACCCCATCAGACGCAAGGGGGAGAAGTGCCGGACCAGCAGGACATGCCGTACCGCGTGGAATCGAACCGGGAATGGAACACCGCGGCAGCCGACACCGCGCGCGTCACCCTGCATCCGGAGGGCACGTCCCCCGAGGTCATCGTGGTCAGCGGGCCCTGCCCGCGCTGCGCCCACGCGACCGTGCACACCGAGCCGCTCGTCTCGTACGCCGGCGCGCTCGGCGCCTCCGGCGTGCTGTCCCGTCTGCTGCACCGCCGGGCCGTCGAAGCCGGATCACGCGAGGTCGAGGTCATCTGCACCTGCCTCACCACCCACCCCGAGGCCGGTGAACAGGAGGGCTGCGGGGCCTCCTGGGTCCTCCACGTCGAGTGGAGTGGCTGATGCGGATCGACGTCACGCCTGGCGGGCCCAGCACTCCGGCCAGTCGGGCACACGCCGAGGAGTCCCGCGCCCTCCTGGCGAGCGAACTGACCCGGGTCCGCGCCCAGGCCGAGAACTGGCGCAACGGCCTCGCCGCCCTGCTCGGCCTGCTCACCGCCGTCGGCATCGTCAAGGGGCCCGACACGATCCAGGGCCTGTCCGACGGCGCCCGCGGCACGGTCGGCGTGCTCCTCCTCGGCGGCCTCCTGCTCGCCGCGGCCGGCGCCTTCTTCGCCATGCGCGCCGCCTTCGGCATGCCCAAGCGCCGCGTCGCCGACACGTCGCTGGAGGAGCTCCTCACCCGCGAGCGCCTGACCGTACGCCGGGCCGTCCGCGACCTCCGGCGCGCCATCGCCGCGGGCTTCCTCTCCCTGGCCCTGGTCACCGCCGGAATCGGCCTCACCTGGTACGGCCCCCGCCCCGGCGAGCCGGGCGTGCAGATCGTACGGACCGACGGGAGCGCGCTGTGCGGCACGCTCGTCGGGATGGACGCGAAGGCCATGCGGCTGCGCGTGAAGGGCGTGGACCGGCGGGTGCCCTCCAGCCTCATCGCGTCGGCGAAGTCGGTGGCGAGCTGCCCGTAGGGGGTTCCTGGAGGTTGGCCGTCCAGCGGGCGTCGGGAGCGACCCCTTGACGGTGGAGGTCGAGGAGAACGGGGGCGGTCTGCTCCCAGAGGACGTCGACGATCTGCTGGATTCCCGTGGCCAGCTCAAGGATCGGCCCGGCCCTCTCGCCCAGCTCCACCGTGACGTAGTCGCGCACGACGTCGCGCCGCGTGCCGTTCGGCGGATGGGTCGAGGACAGCCGAGGGGAGTCCACACCGGTCACCAGCACGGAGACAGCCCGCTCCAGGACGTCTGCGGCCGAGAAGAAGAGCTCGACACCGGCGTGCGACAGCGCCGGGTCGACCTCCTCGATCATCGCCCCGAAGCACAGGCCCCACCCCAGAAGATCCGCCAGGATCTCCTGATCCCACTTCCATCCGACCTCGGTGGCGTCGACGCCCCCCGTCCCCATCATGCGACGCGGCGTCGTCTCGTCAGCCAGATGCCCGGCCATGACATGGCCGTACTCGTGGCCGAGAACGAAGAGCTCCAGTCCCTCCCGGAAAATGGCGGCTGCGAGAGTCACGGGCTTCGGCGCGTGGTAAGGGGGCGCCATGCCCGGCCTGCCACTGAGAACATAGGCGAGCACCACTTCGCGAAATCGGATCACCGCATCCGGGGAGACGCTCAGGTGACGACGCACCTCATCGATCCCCAAGCGAAAGGTGAGCCCGTCGTCCTCCGTCGTCTCATAGGGCATCGCCAGCGCCACGGCCTTGGCGAACAGGTTCGCGAAGGAGAGCAGTTCGTCCTCGAGGACCACGATGTGCGTCCGGGAATCGGGGGCGAGCAGCGTCACGGCGTTGATCTCGCCGGTGGCCAGCATCCCCAGCACGGGCCGAGCAGTGAAAGGGCTGGGGAAGTTCCTCTCCAGACGGTCCGCCAACGAGTTGATCAGCCAGTATCCCCACGGCGGCTCGTCGGGCCCGCACGGCGGCCAGTGCTCCTGGGCTGACTCACCGCTCGCCACGACCTTCCTCGCCGCGTCCTTCGACAGTCCGAAGATGCTCATCCCGGTCTCGATGAGGCGCCGATTCCAACGCTCGCCCTTCTCGGGGAGTTGCAAGCCGGTCGCCTCGGCCACCTGAGATTGCAGGCCCCACAGATAGGCCCGCGCCTTCGCCCTGTCATCCGTCACCGTCAGACCCCCGTCTTTCTGCTCACCGTCGAGTGTGGCGGCAGCCGGAGAACGGTGTCAGGCGAATCCGACGCTCCGACTCGATTGTCCGGAAGCGCGTTCGGGGTCACGTCCCGAGGTCCAGCTCCACCCGTACGGTCTTCCCGGCCGGTACGCGATCGAGTACGGCCCCGCCGGCCCGCAGCTCGCCCTGGACCCCGCCACCTGGACGGAGTTCCTCTCCCGGCTGGTGTGACGGGATCTGGCGCCCAAGAACCGTGCCTCGTAATCCGGTTGCTCCGGTCTGGTGGGAGCGCTGGACTGTGGCGGGACTTCACGGGCCGTGGCGTCCCTTCATCCAGGGAGGCGGCGGCAGCGATGGAGATTCGTCACACGACCGAGGAGGACCGGGAGGTCTTCGTCGACACGGTGCACGCGGCGTTCGCGATGCACCCGAAGACGCCGGCGGAGGACGGGAGGGCCGTCGGGACGGCGGGGGCGTACTCCTTCGAGCTGACGCTGCCGGGTGGGGCGGTCGTGCCGACGTCCGGGGTGACGGCCGTCGGGGTCCTGCCGTCGCACCGGCGGCGCGGCGCGCTGACGGCGCTGATGCGGAAGCAGTTGAGGTCGTTCCGGGAGCGTGGGGAGTGTCTGTCCGTGCTGCTGGCGGCGGAGGCGGTGATCTACCGGAGGTTCGGGTACGGGCCGGCGACGTACACGGCGCGGTTGACGGTGCAGCGGCACCGGGGCGGGCTGGCCGTACCGCGGGCGCGCGGCGCGGGCGGGGCGGTGGCGGCCGGTTCGGTCGAGGTCGTGCGGCGGTCGAGGTGCGTCGAGGCCCTGGAGGAGGTCTACGACCGGTACCGGCGGGCGCAGCCGGGGGCGGTGTCGCGGCCGCACCGCTGGTGGGTGCTGCGGGCGGGGCAGCCGCCGGTCGCCGAGGCGCCGCGGTACATCGCGCTGCACCGGGACGCCGACGGGGTCGCGGACGGGTACGCGAGCTACGCGGTGGAGGCGGGGGTCATGACCGTCGACGAGATCATCACGGCGGACGACGCGGTGTACACGGCGCTGGTGCGCTTCCTGCTCGGTCACGACCTGGTCGAGCGGGTGGTGCTCAAGCACGTGCCGACCGATCACCCGCTGCGCTGGCAGCTGGAGGACTTCCGGGGCGGCGAGGTGACCGGCGACACCGACGGGCTGTGGGTGCGGCTGCTGGACGTCCCGCGCGCGCTGACGTCGCGGGGCTGGTCCGGGGACGGGGAGCTGGTCCTCGACGTCGACGACCCGTTCCTCGGCGAGCGGGGCCGGTGGCTGCTGACCGTCCGGGACGGGAAGGCCGAGTGCGTCGCGACGGACCGGGAGCCCGATCTGTCGCTGGACGTCAGCGACTTGGGGGCGATCTACCTGGGAGGGACCGAGCCGAGCAGGCTGGTGCGCGCCGGGCACGTCCTGGCACACCGCCCGGAGGCGGCGGCGGTCGCCGACGCGCTGTTCCGGGCCGAGCGTCCTCCGCACTGCCTGCACTGGTTCTGACGCCCGCCCGAGAGGTGGCTTCGGGCGTGTCGGGGAGGAGGCGCGCGGCGGCCGCGCTCACCGCGCCCGCCCCCGGCCGCTCCCCGGGCCGTGTGCCAGGATGCGTGTACCTGCCCGCCATCCGCACCGGGACGGCAGGTGCCGTACGAGACGAGGAGCGACACCATGAGCAGCACACCCGGCGGTTACCTCTCCGGGCTCTTCTCCCTGGAGGGGCGTACGGCGCTCGTCACGGGCGGCAGCTCCGGCATCGGACGGGCCATCGCGGGGGCGCTGGCCCGGGCCGGGGCGCGCGTGGTGATCGTGGCCCGCAAGGAGGCCGAACTCGTCGCGACGGTCGAGGAGCTGACGGCCGACGGCTGCGAGGCGGCCTGGGTGAGCGCCGACCTGTCGACCCGTGACGGGATCAAGACCGGGGCGGAGGAGGCGGCGGCCGTCTTCGGCGAGCCCGACATCCTGGTCAACTCGGCGGGCGTCAACCTCCGTCCGCCCTTCGGCGACCTAGACGACGAGGTCTGGGACACGACGATGACGGTGAACCTGGAGGCGCCGTTCCTCCTCGGGCGGCGGTTCGGCCCCGGCATGGCGGAGCGGGGCTTCGGCCGGATCATCCACATCACCTCCCAGCAGGCGCACCGCGCCTTCGTGCAGAGCGGCGCGTACGGGGTGTCCAAGGGCGCCCTGGAGTCCCTCGCCCGCTCGCAGGCCGAGGCGTGGTCCCCGCACGGCGTCACCGCCAACACCCTGGTCCCCGGCTTCGTGATGACCCCGCTCAACCGGCGCCTCTCCTCCGACCCGGGGAAGGTCGCCGCCCTGGCCGCGCGCACGATGGTCGGCCGCAACGGCCTCGCGGAGGACTTCGCGGGCGCGGCCGTCTTCCTGGCGAGCGCCTCCTCGGCCTACGTGACGGGGCAGTCCCTCTTCGTGGACGGCGGGTTCTCCGTCCACTAGGAGGTGACGTGCCACTAGGAGGTGACGTGCCGGTAGGAGGTGACGTGCCGGTAGGAGGTGACGTGCCGGTCGGGCCGAGGGGGCGCCTCCGGGGCAGCCGTCAGGCCGGGGCGCCACCTCCGGGCAGCCGTCAGGCCGGGGCGCCACCTCCGGGCAGCCGTCAGGCCGGGGGCGCCGCCGCCCAGTCCGCCAGGGCTCCGGCGCAGGCGTCCAGGGCCTTCGCCGTGGCGCCGGCCGTCGCGGACAGCGCGGCCGCCAGGATCAGGGCCGGTCCCTCGGTCTCGCCGCCCACCGTCACGGCGCAGGTCACCGTCGACGCCGGGCCCTCCGTGCCGGGCGGGGCGGACACCGTGAGGGTCAGCTCGCACGACCCCGGCCGCGCCCCGGCCGCCTCGACGCGGGCGGTCATCGCCTCGGCGAGCGGCCCGGCGTTGTCCTCCAGGGCGCCCGGGCGCAGCGGGAACTCCTCGTCGACGGCCACGACGCCGATCCCCCGCAGGGTGGTGGCCCGCAGGTGCAACGCGCGGGCGCCGAAGAGGCCCGTGCTGTGCAGGACGTAGACGGCGACGAGCGCGGCCCGTACCGCCGCGCCGAGATCGTGCGCACCACCGGGCAGCGGGTGGCGCCTGCGGGGCGGGCGGAGCCGTACCGGGGCGATGCCGTGGGCGAGCGCCGTCAGACCGTCGGCGGCCGTCTCGCCGAGCAGCCAGGGCCCGCCGGGCCCCAGCATGAGGAGCCGGCCGTGCTCGTCGATCGCGAGCGGCGCGTCCGTGTCCGTCCGGCCGAAGGGGAAGATCCGTGCGCCCAGGGATCCGGCGAGCCGGTTCAGGGACGGGACGTCGTGGCGGGCCTCGCGGGGGTCGACGACGCTGCCCACGGCGGCGACCTCCCGGCCGCCGCCCGGTGCGGGCAGGACGGTGAGACCGTGGAACTCGCGCAGCGCCCGCTCGGCGGCCGGGAACGGCTCCGCGCCGACGGTCGCCGTGACGAGGACCGCCAGCATGGCGGCGTCCCCGGCGTCGCGACCCGGCCGCCAGCCCGCGTCCGTCAGTACGCCGGTCATGCCTGTTCGTGGAGGATCGTGACGCCCAGCCGGTCGAGGAGCGCCGTGCAGGAGCGGCAGACCTCCGCCTCGGTGCCGTGCTCGGGGTCGCCGTGCGGGCGGATCTTGCGGGAGACGATCGCCGCGCCCGCGAAGTGCGGGGCGGCCTCGTCGAGGGTCGCGGCGCGGCCGTCGCCGCGCTGCCGGTCGAATCCGTACAGCTCGTCGGAGACGAGCGCGGACTCGGCGCAGTAGCCGGCGAAGGACTCGCGCAGGGCCGGCGGGAGCCCGTCGAGGAACGCCCGGACGGCGGGGTGGAGCTGCGGCTCGCCGTCACCCGTGAGGTTGGTGTGGCTCGTGATGGTTCCGTGGAGGAGCAGCGAGGCGGCCGTGCCGGGGACCAGCTCAGACAAAGTAGTCCTCCGCGTCCTGCATGGGGGCGTGGGCGAGGGCCAGCATGGCCTCGTACTTGTCGGCGCCCATGTAGTAGGCACCGGTGTGGTGCAGGTAGAAGAACCGGCCGTGCTCGTCGATGAGGACGGGTGAGCCCTCCGAGCCGTCCAGGCCGATCGGGAAGAGCCGCACGCCGAGGTCCCGGCTCAGTTCGGCGACGTCGGCCGGGGCCGAGCCGTAGCCCAGGTACGGGGTGAAGTAGAGGTGGTCCTCGCGCGCGGCGTCGATGGTCAGGGTGAGTCCGCCGTGCTCGGCGAGGAAAGCGGTCGCCGTGTCGAGAGGCTCCACCGGGTGACCGGCGTCCCGGTACAGCCCGGTGATCTCGTCGACCATCGCCGGCAGGGTGTCGGCCACGTCCCGGCCCGGGAACCATCCGTGGTCCCGAAACCAGACGTCGACGTCCTCAGGGGTGTTCAAGTGCGGCATGTGATGTGCTCCTTATCCCGCGTACGCCGTCACGCCGGCCATGTCCATGGCTATCGCGCAGGACCGGCACGGAGGTTTGTACGCGCCGTGGCCGAGGGGGTGCGGTTTGATCTGCTCGCCGATCTGCACGCTGTAGACCTGCGACCCCTTCATGGCGTCGCGGACGTGGTCGACCGAGGAGATCCCG
Source organism: Streptomyces sp. NPDC104202 (assembly GCF_055584185.1). Classification (NCBI taxonomy): domain Bacteria; kingdom Bacillati; phylum Actinomycetota; class Actinomycetes; order Kitasatosporales; family Streptomycetaceae; genus Streptomyces; species Streptomyces sp. NPDC104202. The sequence goes on from NZ_JBVJMN010000092.1 coordinate 6,863, forward strand.
GTCCCGTCGGGGTCCAGCTGCCGGAGCCGGTCCGAGACGAGGTTCGCCTCGGCGCACTTGCCGTGGCCCGCGCCGGGGAAGCCGCCGTCGGCCTTGATCTGCTGCTCGACCTGATCATAGATCGACTGCATGGCGGGGTGCAGGTCAGGCGTCTTCTGGCCGGCTCCCTTGGTGGCGCTGGAGTGGCTGGTGACGACCCCGTCGTGCAGCAGGCTGCCGGCACAGGAGCCGTCGAGCAGGTTCGTGCCGGGCGGGAAGTGGGTCTTCGCCAGGTCGATCTTGTGCTTGGGGTCGTTCTCGTCCTTGGGGTCGGCCTTGCGGGCCTGGTCAGCGAGGTCGCGGGCTTCCTGGACGAGCGCCGCGCGCTGCTGCTCGGGCGTGAGGTGGCTGACGTCGAGCGGGTCCGTCCGGTGGTGCCTCATGTTGCCCGCCGAGCTGCCGTGCCACGGCGGTGCGGGCGTGATGCGGTTGCCGCCGGGGTCGTTGCCGGAGCCGCCGTTCCCGCCGCCACCACCACCGCCACCACCGCCACCGCCGCCTCCACCGCCACCGCCCTTGTCGCTGTCGTGGTCGCCCTTGTTCTGGCGGGCGAAGCGGTCGCGGAGGTCGTCGTCGGTGTTCTTGTGGTCGGTGGAGATCTGCTTGACGACCTTGGGCAGGGTCTGGCCGACGTGGTCGCCCATGTTCTTCGCGGCCTTGGTGAGGGCCTCCATCGCCTTGTCGGCGATGGGGTCGATCGCGTCGGCGATCGAGTCGCGGCCCCGGGTGCGGCCATGGGCCGTCTTCGCCTTCGTGAGTTTGCCCGCCGTCTTGCCGTGGATGCCCACGCTCACCGAGTTGAGCTGGGTCGACGCGTGGGTGTGCTCCGCGTGCTCGATGTGCAGGTTCTTCAGGCCGGAGCCCTTCGAGCCACCGCCCCCGCCGCCCGCCGACGCCAGGTGCATGGCTTCCTTGCCCGACTGCACCCCGTCCTTGAACCCCTGGGTGCCGGCGTCCTTGGTCTGGCCGAGGTCGACCTCCTCCTGGAGGCCGATCGCCACCGCGCCCAGCTGTACGACGAGGTCGGCGGCCATGCCCTCCAGGGCGGCCACCGCCGGCTCGGTCATCGCCGCCACGATGTAACCGACGGCCTCCTCCACGCACTCCTTGATCAGCCGCTTGATCACCTCCTGCGTGGCACGCATCGCACCCGCGCCGATCAGCGCCGACAGACCGCCGGTCACCGGGATCAGCGACAGCGCGATGCCGGCCTCGGAGGCGAGGTAGCCCAGCTGCACCAGCGCCGCGAGCTTCATGCCCTCGATCGCGCCGGCTGCCGTGTCCAGGCCGCCCGCGACCGTCCGCGCCGCCCCGGAGATGTCCTTGATGTGCTTGGACTTGATCTTCGACCAGTGCTCGTTCAGCGCGTCCATCGACTCGCCCTGGCTCGACGACAGCAGCCGCTCGAAGTGGTTGTTGGCGAGCTGCCCGTCGTCCTCCAGGTCGTCCGCGAACTCCCGCAGCGCGTCCGCCATCTCGCGGTAGGCGTCCTCGTCGACGTTCGGCCAGGCGACCCCGATCAGATCGAGAAGGGTGTCCGCCCAGTCCGGAATCGTGACAGCCATGTCGTGTCCCCCGTGTCGGCTGTTTGCAATCCGCAATATTCCTACCACAGACGCCAACTGATGACCCGTCCAGGTCGGACGCGGAAGTCCTCGGCGTCCTCCATGGGACTCCCGTAGAGGTCTGCCATCGCCCGGGGTGCCGCGAGGGGCCCGCCCCGGACCGGATCCGGGTGGGCCCCTCGCGCCGTTCGTCGTGCCGGGCGGCTACTCCGCCGGCTCCAGCCGCAGCGAGATCGAGTTGATGCAGTAGCGCTGGTCGGTCGGGGTCGGGTAGCCCTCGCCCTCGAAGACGTGGCCCAGGTGGGAGCCGCAGCGGGCGCAGCGGACCTCGGTGCGGACCATGCCGTGGGAGGTGTCGGCGACCAGCTCGACGGCCTCGGTGTCCTTCGGGTCGAAGAAGGACGGCCAGCCGCAGTGCGACTCGAACTTCTCACCCGACGTGAACAGCTCCGCGCCGCAGGCACGGCAGGAGTACACGCCCTGCGTCTTGGTGTCGGTGTACTCGCCCCGGAAGGCGGGCTCCGTGCCGGCCAGCCGGAGCACCTGGTACTCCGACGGGCTCAGCTGCGCCTGCCATTCCTCGTCGGTCTTCTCGACGTCGTACGCCATCGTTCCGCTCCCTCGGCTCAGCTCGACGGGCGGGCGAGCCGGTCCAGGATCCTCGGACCGAGGTCCGTGACGTCGCCCGCGCCCATGGTCAGAACGAGATCGCCGGGGCCGGTCATTCCCGCGACGACCTCCGGCACCGTGTCCTTGTCGTGGACGGGCCGCACGTCGGCACCGGCACGCTCGGCGGCGGCGATGATCAGCTCGCTGGTGATGCCGGGGATCGGGTCCTCGCGGGCCGGGTAGATGTCGAGGACGACGGAGGCGTCGGCGAGGGCCAGCGCGTCGCCCATCTCCTTGCCCAGTTCCTGGGTACGGGAGAACAGGTGCGGCTGGAAGACGACGAGGAGGCGGGAGGCGCCCGCGGCGCCGCGCATGGCCTCCAGGTCGGCGGTCATCTCGGTGGGGTGGTGCGCGTACGAGTCGATGACCTGGACGCCGGCGGCCTCGCCCTTGAGCTGGAGGCGGCGGCCGACGCCGGTGTAGGCGGTGAGGGCCTGGGCCAGCTCGGCCGGATCGATGCCGACGCGGGCGCCGGCGGCGAGGGCCGCGGCGGCGTTGTGGGCGTAGTGGCGGCCGGGGACGGAGACGGTGAAGGTGTGCTCGGCGCCGTCGAGGGCGACGGTCACCTCGCTCTTCATCCCGTTCGGGACGATCTTCAGGATGCGGGCGTCGGAGTCCTCGGACTCGCCGACGGTCACGACGTTCAGGCCGTCGCGGTCCGCGACCCGGCGGGCCAGTTCGCGGGCGCCCGCGTGCTCGCCGACGACCAGGGTGCCGCCGGGCCGGATCTTGGCCGTGAACGCCTCGAAGGACTCGTAGATCTCGTCCATGGAGGCGTAGTTCGCGTGGTGGTCCAGCTCGACGTTGAGGACGATCGCGACCTCGGGGTCGTACTTCTGGAAGCTGCGGTCGCTCTCGTCGGCCTCGGCGACGAAGACCTCGCCGGCGCCGTGCAGGGCGTTCGTGCCGGGGCCCGCGAGGTCGCCTCCGATGGCGTACGACGGGTCGAGGCCGAGCGCGGTGAGCGCGACGGCCAGCATCGAGGTGGTCGTCGTCTTGCCGTGCGTGCCGGCCACGGCGATCGCGCGCAGGCCGTCCATGAGGGAGGCGAGGGCGTCGGAACGGTGGACGACCGGGATGCCGAGCTCCGCGGCGCGGGCCAGCTCCGGGTTGTCGGCGCGGATGGCGCTGGAGACGACGACGGCGGAGGCGTCGTCCGCCAGGTGCTCGGCGGCGTGGCCGATGTGCACGGTGGCGCCCAGGGCGCGCAGCGCCTCGGCGGTCGGGGACTCCTTGGCGTCGCTGCCGGCGACCTTGGCGCCCCGCTGGGCGAGGATCTTCGCGATGCCCGACATTCCGGCACCGCCGATGCCGATGAAGTGCGGCCGTTCCATGGCGGCAGGGATGGCGGGTGCCATGCGGATCTCTCCCCGGGGTGGATGGTTCTGGAGGTCACCAGCCTAGTGGCTCCCGCCGGACGCCCCCGGCGGGACGTGCGGCCGTGTCCGCGAAGGCCGGGTCCGGGCCCCCTGCACGGGGCGCGGACCCGGCCGGGGTCCGTCAGTCGCTGTGCGCGAAGAGCTTCAGGACGGGGACGCCGACCTTGTGGCGGGCCCGGGAGGCCCAGTCCCGGTGGAAGAACTCCTCCACGTAGTGCGGTGCGGTGAGCACGATCACCTCGTCCGCCCCCGCCTCGTCGACCACCGCCTTCATCGTGGTGAGCGGGTGGTCCTCGACGACCTGGCCGACCGCCTCGCAGCCGGCCGCCCTCAGTGCCTGGAGCGAGACCTCCAGCCCCTGCTCGGCGGGCCCCCTGGCCGCCTTGCCCTCCGGTTCGTCGCCCTCGCGGGTCGCTTCCTTGAGTTCGCCCATGGCGACGTCGTCGATGGCGCGCAGCAGTACATCGGCCTGGTCACCACGCGGCTGCAGGAGAACGATGAAGGACACGCCCTCGTCGCCGTGCAGGGTGGTGACGAATTCCACGTCGACGGACGTCAGGGGCTTCTCGATCATCAGAACGCTTGTGAACACCTCAGGAGCCCTTCTGCGGAAACCATCCTTCCCCGTGCCCGCACGGGGTCTGCGACAGTAAGTGTGCCCAGCGGACGCTAAGCGGAACGACAAATTCCGCCGATTGTCAGATCCGACGGTAGCGGGTGAAGAGGAAGCCGTCCTGCTCCAGCACGGAAGCCACGGAGAAGCGTGTCGGGACGGCCACCGAAGGGCCCCCCGCGATCCGCTGGGCGTCCCCCGCGGTCATGGTCGGCGAGACCGTCAGGCACAGCTCGTCGAGCACCCCCGCCGCCACGAACTGGCCCAGCAGCCGGGGCCCGCCCTCGGTCAGCTGCCGCCGCAGCCCGCGCGCCGCGAGCACCGCCACGGCGCGGGCCGGGTCCACCCCGGCCCCCTCGCCCGCGACCAGCACCTCGGCGCCCGCGGCGCGGGCCGCGGCGACCCGGTCGGCCGGGGCCCCGGCCCCGGTCAGGACGAGCGTCGGCACCAGCGGCGAGGTGAAGAGCGGCAGCGAGAAGTCGAGGTCGAGGGAGGCGGTGACCACGGCGATCACGGGTGCCTCGCCCTGCCCGGCGGCGGCCCGGCGGGCGGCGAACGCCTCCCGCGCCCGGGCCGGGCGGTACCCCTCCAGGCGTACGGTCTCCGCACCCACGACGATCACGTCGGCGAGCCCCCGCAGGGTGCCGAAGATCCGCATGTCGGTCTCGGAGGAGAGCGGCTGGGACCGCCCGTCGTGCTGACCGGCCCCGTCGAGCGAGGAGACCATGTTGGCCCGCAGCCACGCGCTGTCACCCTCCGGATACGCGTAGGCGTCGGCGAGCTCGTCGAGCGACCACTCCCGGCCGCCGGCGGCGGCCGGACCGGCGGCGGTCTCGGGGGCTGTCATGTCCGTCACAGGGAGCAGGCGTCGCATCCTCGCAGTCTGACATGACGATTACAGTGGGGAACTGTGTCGACCCGCGCCCTCTCCGAAGCCGCCTCCACCGAGGCGGCCCCGCTCTCGCTCTGCTCCCGAGAGCCCCACGTCCCCGCCGACCGCCTCGTCGCGGAGATGGTGCCGCCGCCGCGCTTCGACTCCGTACGGTTCGACACGTACCTCCCCGACCCGAACCAGCCCAGCCAGTCGGACGCCGTCACGAGGCTGAGCGCCTTCGCCGAGGGACTGGGCGGCGCGCACGCCTCCGGTGCCGGCAAGCGCCGCTGGTTCGCCAGGAAGCCCGCGGCGCCGACCGGCCCGCGCGGGGTCTACCTGGACGGCGGGTACGGCGTCGGCAAGACCCACCTGCTGGCGTCCCTGTGGCACGCGACGCCCGCCGAGCCCTCGCTGAAAGCTTTCGGCACCTTCGTCGAGCTGACCAACCTCGTCGGCGCCCTCGGCTTCCAGCAGACCGTGAAGACCCTCAGCGGGCACCGGCTCCTCTGCATCGACGAGTTCGAGCTCGACGACCCGGGCGACACCGTCCTCGTCTCCAGCCTGCTCGGCAAGCTCGTCGAGGCCGGCGTGGCGCTGGCCGCCACCTCCAACACGCTGCCCGGCAAGCTCGGCGAGGGCCGCTTCGCCGCCGCCGACTTCCTCCGCGAGATCCAGGGCCTCTCGGCCCACTTCATGCCCCTGCGCATCGACGGCGAGGACTACCGCCACCGCGGACTGCCCGAGGCACCCCGGCCCTTCTCCGACCAGGTCGTCACGGAGACCGCGTACGCCACGCCCGGCGCCTCCCTCGACGACTTCCCGCACCTGCTCGAACACCTGGCCAGGGTGCACCCGAGCCGGTACGGCGCGCTCACCGACGACCTCGGCGCGGTCTGCCTCACCGACGTCCGGCCGGTCCCCGACCAGTCCACCGCGCTGCGGCTCGTCGTCCTGGCCGACCGGCTCTACGACCGCGAGATACCCGTGCTGGCCTCCGGACTCCCCTTCGACCGGCTGTTCAGCGACGAGATGCTGAACGGCGGGTACCGCAAGAAGTACTTCCGGGCGATCTCCCGGCTCACCGCGCTCGCCCGCGACGCGAAGGGCCTCCTCCCGCAGTAGCTTGGTGGCCGTACCCCATCGAAAGGGATCCACCATGGCCACCGTGCGTCACGCACACACCGTCTGGCAGGGCGACCTCCTCAAGGGCTCCGGCGTCGTCACCCTCGACTCCTCCGGCCTCGGCTCGTACGACGTCTCCTGGCCCGCCCGTTCGGAGGAGCCGAACGGCAAGACGAGCCCCGAGGAGCTCATCGCGGCCGCGCACTCGTCCTGCTTCTCGATGGCCTTCTCCAACGGCCTGGCCAAGGCCGGCAGCGCGCCGACCCGCCTGGAGACCAAGGCGGACGTGACCTTCCAGCCGGGCGAGGGCATCACCGGCATCCACCTGACCGTGCGCGGCGAGGTCCCCGGCCTCGACGCGGACCAGTTCAAGGCGCTGGCCGAGGACGCGAAGAAGAACTGCCCGGTGAGCCAGGCGCTCACCGGCACGACGATCACCCTCACCGCCGAACTGGCCTGACGCGGGACCGGCCCCGGGCCGGCGGCGCGCCACACGAGGCCGTTGTGGCCCGCATGGTTCACGTGTCACGACGGTGCGTGATACACACATGCGGGTCACACGTCACACCACCTGTCCGCCAACAGGAAGTGGGTTGTTGCCTCGTGTCCGCAACACGGCGTCAGATCCTGTCCCGCACCGGCGCGTCCGTCGCCGGCATCGCCTTCACCGGCGCCCTCTCCGAACTCTTCGCCGGCAGTGCCGCGGCCGACGGGACCCGGGCCGGCTACGGCCCCCTCGTCCCCGACCCGGACGGCCTCCTCGACCTCCCGGCCGGCTTCCGCTACCGGGTCCTCTCCCGGCAGGGCGACCCGCTCCGCTCCGGCGAGGGCCCCGTCCCCAGCAACCACGACGGCATGGGCGCCTTCGCCGGCCGCCGGGGCCGCGTCCACCTGGTCCGCAACCACGAGAACCGCGCCACCGGCAAGATCGCCGTCCCGACCGTCCCCGGGCTGACGTACGACCCCGGCGCCAAAGGCGGCTGTACGGTCCTGGAACTCGACGGCCGGAACGACGTCCTCGGCGAGCGGGTCGCCATCGCCGGCACGGCCGTCAACTGCGCGGGCGGACCCACGCCCTGGAACACCTGGCTGACCTGCGAGGAGACCGAGGACCGGGCCGGGACCAACGGCTACGCCAAGGACCACGGCTTCATCTTCGAGGTCGACGGCGCCGACCCCCGCCGCACCGGGGCCGTCCCCCTCACCGCCATGGGCCGCTTCCAGCACGAGGCCGTCGCCGTCGACCCGACGAACGGCATCGTGTACGAGACCGAGGACGCCTTCGACCGCCCCTTCGGCCTCTTCTACCGCTTCCTGCCGCACAAGCCGCTCGGCGGCACCGGATCGCTCCGCGCCGGCGGCGCGCTGGAGGCCATGCGGGTCCCCGGCGTCCCCGACCTCTCCGTGATCCAGGAGACCGGCGCCCGCTTCGAGGGTGTCGAATGGGTCCCCGTACCGGACCCGCTGGCCACCGGGACGCCCATCAGGCTCCAGGACTTCGGGCCGAAGGGCATCACCCACGCCCAGAAGCTGGAGGGCTGCTACTGGGGCGGGCGGGCCGTCTACTTCGTCTCCTCCTTCGCCCGCCAGGCGGACGGCTCCGCCGCCACCCATTTCGGCCAGGTCTGGAAGTACGAGCCGCACCGGCGGCGGCTGACCCTCGTCGTCGTCTTCGGCCCGGAGACCGACACCAAGCTCCCCGGCGAGTCGCCGGACAACATCTGTCTCGCCCCGAGCGGCGGCCTCATGGTCTGCGAGGACGGCGACGGGGCGCAGCACGTGTTCGGGGTCAGCAGGAAGGGCGAGGTGTACCCGGTCGCCCGCGGCGCCCAGAACATCGGCACGCCCGAGGCGCCGGAGTGGGGCGAGTTCGCGGGCGTCACCTTCTCCCCGGACCGCTCCACGATGTACGTCAACTGCTACACCCCCGGCACGACCTTCGCGGTGACGGGCCCGTGGTGCTGAGCTGAGCCCCGCCGCACCGCCCCCGGCCGCCCGCACGCGCCCCGCACCACTCGCGGGCGGCCGGATTCCGTCGCAGGATCGAGGGAGCGGGAGCCGGACGGCGGAAGGGGCGCGAGGTGGCGAAGCGGGACAGCGGGCGGAAGAAGCGCGGCGGCACGAAGGGGCACGCGGGCCGCGACCGGCACCGGGGGCCGGCTCTGGCCGAGGTGCTCCGGGCCCCCGAGGGCGAGCGGATCACCCTCGCCTCGTACGACGCCTCCGCCACCCCGGCCGGACCGGCGGACAAGGCCGCCGGGATCGCCGCCACCGCCGCCCTCGCCCCGCGCCTCGCCGCCCTCCAGGACCGGCTGTACGCGGCGAGCACGGCCGGCGACCGGCGGCGTCTGCTGCTGGTCCTCCAGGGCATGGACACCAGCGGCAAGGGCGGCACCGTCAAGCACGTCATCGGGCTCTTCAACCCGTCCGGCTGCCGCATCCACGCCTTCAAGGCGCCCACCCCCGAGGAACGCAACCACCCCTTCCTGTGGCGCGTCATGAAGGCGCTCCCCCAGCCCGGCGAGATCGGCATCTTCGACCGCTCCCACTACGAGGACGTCCTCATCGCCCGCGTCCGCGAGCTGGTCCCCCGCCCCGAGCTCGGCCGCCGCTACGGGCAGATCGAGCGCTTCGAGCAGTCGCTCGCCGACGACGGCGTCACGGTGGTCAAGGTCTTCCTGCACCTGTCCTACGAGGAGCAGCGCGCCCGTCTGCTCGAACGCCTGGACAACCCGGAGAAGCACTGGAAGTTCAACGTCGGCGACATCGAGGAGCGCGCGCTCTGGCCCGCCTACCAGGAGGCGTACGAGATCGCCCTCGAACGCTGTTCCTCGCCCGCGGCCCCCTGGTACATCGTCCCGGCCGACCGGAAGTGGTACCGGAACTGGGCCATCAGCACGCTCCTCCTGGAGCACCTGGAGGCGCTGGACCCGCCCTATCCGCCGGGTGACTTCGACGTGGCGGAGTGCCGGGCGCGGCTGCTGCGGACCTGAGCCGGGGCGGCGACGGCACGCGGCCACTCCGGTCATGGCCGGGCTCCGCCGCTGCCGCGTCGCACACTCTGGCGAGTGTGATCGGTTAACTTCCGATCGTGAACATCTTTGTACGGAAATTGGCGGTGCTTGGCCTGATGGGCGCCACCCTTGTCGGCTGCGGCGGGGGTGGCGCCGGCAGTCCCACCCCCTCCGCGGACCCCTCGGCCGCCTCCCGCGCCCCGTCGCCCCGGGCGAGCGTGGCCGCCGCGGGACCCCGGCCCGCGCGCGTGCCCGCCGCCCCGCCGACCATGGCACCGGGCCCCGGCGGGCTCACCCCCGTCTTCAAGCGCCGGGTCACGGGCACGGAGAAGGTCGTCGCGCTCACGTTCGACGCGGACATGACGGCCGATCAGGGGCCGCGGGCGGCGCGCGGCGAGCGGTTCGACAACCCGGAGCTGATCGCGACGCTGCGGCGGCTCGAGGTCGACGCCACCGTCTTCATGACCGGCCGCTGGGCGGAGGAGTACCCGGAACAGGCGCGGTCCATCGGGGGCGACCCCCGGTTCGAGATCGCCAACCACTCCTACAGCCACTACGCCTTCGCGTCGCCCTGCTACGGACTGCCGACGGTCTCCGCCCCCGACATGGCGAGCGACGTCCAGCGGGCGTTCGACGCGTTCCGCGACGCGGGCGCCGTCAACGTCGTCCCGTACTTCCGCTTCCCCGGCGGCTGCTACGACGACACCGCCCTGCGCTCCCTCGCCCCCGCCGGCGTCACGGCCGTCCAGTGGGACGTGGTCAGCGGAGACGCCTTCGCCCACGACGCGGACGCCGTCGCCGACGAGGTGCTCGACGGCGTGCGGCCCGGCTCGCTGGTGGTCCTGCACTGCACGCGCAGCGCGGCCCCCGTCACCGAACGGGCGATCCGCCGGATCGTCCCGGAACTGCGCGCCCGCGGCTACCGCTTCGTGAAGGTCTCCGCACTGATGGCCCGCTGACCGCGGTCAGCCGGAGCAGGCGTTGCGCTGGGCCTCCTGCCACTCGCAGACCGGGCAGAGGGTGATCCCCTTGACCGAGCGCGCGTACTCCGTCGGCTCCTGGCACAGCACACAGGAGGCGAACGGCCCCTCGGCCGCGCGCTCGGGCCGCGGTCCGGTCGCGGGGGCGCCGCAGGATGAGGCGGCTCCCGACGGTTCCGAGGACTCCGACGGACCCGCGGGCAGGGACGGCGTGGACTCGTTCATGTGACCGAGCCTACTCATCCGCCCCGCCCTCATTCCAGGCGTGCCGTCGCCCGGCAGGACAGCCCCGCCGTCGCCGCCGCGAGGAGCAGCGCGCCCGCGCAGGCGAGCCACGGCGGGTCGGCGGTCGTCGCACGGGCCCCGGTGACCAGCGCCGTCATCGCCTGCCGCGCCGGGGAGCCGGTGGTCACCAGGGCGAGCAGGGAGCCGGACACGAGCGCCGTGAGGGACCAGCCCGGGGCCGCGAGGAACGGGCGCGAGGACAGCGCGCCGACCGCCGCCCCCGTCAGGGCGCAGGCGGCCGCGGCGAGGAGCCCGGTGGACGCGGCGCCGAGCGCGGTGACGCCCCGCCGGTCGCCCACCGCCGTGACCAGCAGGACGGCGAGGGCGGCGACCGCCGTCGGCCAGGCGGCGCCGGTGAGCAGCGCGGCCAGGTGCGCGCGGCCCCGGCCCGCGGCCGCGGCGAGCACGTTCCGGGCGGCGGGCGGCTCCTGGGTGAGGCAGATCCGCACCGACCAGGCGGCCACCGGGAGGACGGCGGCGGCGGTGAGGCCGAGCGCGCCGAGCACGGGATCGCCCGCGCGGACACCGACGCCGACGACCGCCACGTACAGCAGGAGCGGCGCGAGCCAGCGCTGCGAGCGGAGCAGCAGGCCCGACTGGTAACGCAGGAGCGCCGTCATGCCCGTACGCCTTCGGTGTCGAGGTGGTGGATGTGCCAGCCCGCCGCGAGGAGCGCCCCGAGCAGGGCGTCGGAGTGCGCCGCGGCCACGGTGAGCACCCGCGCGCCGGCCATGGGCCCGGGGGCGGGCGAGCCGGCCGGGGCGGGCGAGCCGGCCGGGGCGCCCGGCAGCCGGGCCGGCAGGGGCCCCTCGCCGGACGCGGTGATCCGTACGAGCGCCGCGGGCGCCCGGGCCGGGCCGGGGCCCGCGCGGTCCTCCCCGGTCCGCCGCACCCGGCCCGCCTCCACCGCGTACACCGCGTCCGCCTCACCCGCGAGCCGGCGCGGGTCGTGGTCGACGAAGACGACGGCGGCGCCCGCCGCGAGGCGTCCACGGACGGCGGCGTCCAGCTCGGCGCGGGCACCGGCGTCGAGACCGGTCCACGCCTCGTCGAGGACGAGGAGGGCGGGATCGGCCAGGAGCGCCTGGGCGACGGCGACCTTCTGGCTGGTGCCCTTGGAGAGCGCGGCCAGGGGCGTGCCCGCGTGGTCGGCGGCGCCGAACCGCTCCAGCCACTCCCCCGCCCGGGTCCGCGCGGCCGTGCGGCCGAGCCCCTGGACCCGCCCGAGGTGCACGAGGTAGTCGGCGGCCGTGAACGGCAGGGCGGCGGGGAAGCGCTCGGGGACGTACGCGGTGCGGGCCGGACGGCCCGTCACGCGGCCCTCGGTGGGGGCGTCCACGCCGGCCAGGAGCCGGAGCAGGGTCGACTTGCCCGTCCCGTTGGCGCCGACGATCCGGACGAGGGCGGCGGGCAGGACGAGGTCGACGCCGCGCAGGACCCACGGCCCGCGCGGGCCGTGCCGGCGCCCGACCCCTTCCAGCCTCGGGCCCGCCCCGCCCGCGCCCCGTTCCGTCCCCGTCCCGCCCCGCTCCGTCCGCACCTGCCGTCGCCCCGGTCTCAGCCGGAGGTGTTCTTCTGCGGGGTGAGCTCGCTCGGCCGGACGACGACGAAGCCCTGGCCCTCCAGCTTGAGCTGCACGGCCTCGCCGGAGCCGCCGCGGATCATCGAGCCGAGCGACTGCGAGCGGTGCAGCGAGGTGTGCAGCTGCTCGCTCCAGCCGACGACGGCGTCGGTGTCGACGTAGACGGGGGCCTGCGGGGTGACGGGGATGACGATCGGGCTGCCCTCGCACATCAGCGCGATCTTGCCGTAGCCGGAGAAGACCGAGTTGAAGAGGCCGCCGCCGGTCATCCCGGCGCCCTTCACGGTCTTGATGTCGTAGTGGAGGGTCGCGTCGAAGCAGAGGACGTTGCGGCCGTTGACGGTGAACGCCTCGCCCTGCTCGATCTCGACGATGAAGCAGTTCTGCGCCTCGTGCGCGAACCACGCCTCGCCCTGGCCGCGCACGGCCATCAGCGCCAGGCCCTCGCCGGTGACGGCCCGCTTGAGGAGGCCGCCGATGCCCTGGCCCTTGCGCTCGAACTGGAGGTCGCCGCGGAAGGCGATCATGGAGCCCTGTCGGGCGTGCATCTCGCCGTTCACGGTGTACTTGACCGACTTGGCGTTCTGGAGGGTCATCCCCGGGAAGCCCGCGGTCTCGGCGAGGTGCTCGCCGGCGAAAAGATCACTCTTCATGAGGGGCATCCTGGCCCGGAAGCGATGATTCCCACAAGAATCACTCCTCGCGGCGGTGGCAGACTTGCCCGGTGAGCAGCAACGAGACCGATCTCCGCGACGAGAAGCCCCAGTTCGTCCTCCCCCTGGTCGTCCGCATCGAGCGCGACGCGCCCCCGTCCCGTACCGACGCCCTGGAGACCGCCGCGCGGGCCGTCCTGGAGATCCTCACCGACGACCGCTCCCGCGGCGACGGGGAGTGGGCGCGGGCGATGACGGACTGGCAGGACGCCCGGATCCGCAAGGTGGTCCGCAGGGCGCGCGGCGCCGAGTGGCGGCGCGCGGGCGCCCTCCCGGGGATCTCGGTCGACGGCGCGGAGGCGGAGGTACGGGTCTTCCCGCCGGTCCCGCTCGACGGCTGGCCCAAGGAGCTCGCCAAGCTCCAGGTCTCCGGCACCGACCTGGACGACCCCACCCCGCCCGGCCCCGTACCCGACGACGCCGTGGTGCTCTGGCTCAACCCCGGCCTCGCCATGTCGGCCGGCAAGACGATGGCCCAGACCGGACACGGCGCCCAGCTGCTCTGGTGGGCCATGGACGACGCCGACCGCACCGCCTGGCAGGACGCCGGCTTCCCGCTCGCCGTCCGCACCGCCACCCCCGAGCTCTGGGCCGCCCTCGCCGCGAGCGACCTCCCGGTCGTCCGCGACGCCGGCTTCACCGAGATCGCCCCCGGCAAGACGGTCGCCGCCGAGGGCAGCCCCCGCTTCGCCCCCCGCCTGCGGCTGCCGCGGGGGTAGGCGCGGGCCGCCGGGCCCCGAAATCGCCCCGCGGGCGCGCGAACCTCAAATGAAGCTCTGAACGTCCCCCTTCCTGGATTCGAACGTCCCCGCCCGGGCCATCACGTGGAGGACGGGGGACCGAAGGAGGGGGACATGACGGAACTCGGCATCGGCATCGGCTGGCGTCCCGAGATCGCGGAGGCGGTGGAGGCGCTGGAGGGCCTCGACTGGGTGGAGGTCGTCGCGGAGAACATCTGCGCGGACCATCTGCCCGACTCCCTGATCCGGCTGCGCGAGCGCGGCGTGACGGTCGTGCCGCACGGCGTCTCGCTGGGGCTGGGGGGCGCCGACCGGCCCGACCCGGCGCGGCTCGCCGCACTCGGGGAGAAGGCGGTGGCGCTGGGGGCGCCGCTGGTCACGGAGCACATCGCGTTCGTCCGGGGCGGGGGGCCGCTCACCGCGACCCCGCAGCTGGAGGCGGGCCACCTGCTGCCCGTGCCGCGGACCCGGGACGCGCTCGACGTGCTCTGCGAGAACGTGCGCCTCGCGCAGGAGGCGCTCCCGGTGCCGCTCGCGCTGGAGAACATCGCCGCGCTCCTGTCCTGGCCCGGCGAGGAGATGAGCGAGGGCCGGTTCCTGGCGGAGCTGGTGGAGCGTACGGGGGTGCGGCTCCTGATCGACGTCGCCAACCTGCACACCAACCACGTCAACCGCGGCGAGGACCCGGCGAAGGCCCTGTCCGAGCTGCCGGTCGACGCGATCGCGTACGTGCACGTGGCGGGCGGTGTCGAGCGGGACGGCGTCTGGCACGACACCCACGCCCACCCGGTGCCGCCGGCGGTCCTCGACGTGCTCGGCGACCTCGCGTCGCGGGTGGCGCCCCCCGGGGTGCTGCTGGAGCGCGACGACGACTTCCCGGCCGCGCCGGAGCTGGCGGGCGAACTGGAGGCGATCCGGAGGACGGTGAGCCGGGCCCGTACGTCCGCCCCGGCCGCGGGCGCCGTCCGCGTGCCCCGGCCGTCCGCGGCGCAGCCGCTGCTCATCGGCGCCGGGGCCCGCGTCTCGGGCGGCCCCATGCCGAGCGCCCCCGTCCTGACCGCCGACGCGGCCGCGACCGCCGGGCCCGCGCCGGACGACGCCGCCCGCCAGCGGGTGGGGGTCGCCCAGGCGTCCCTGCTGTCGGCACTGGTGGCGGGGACGCCGGTCCCGGAGGGGTTCGACAGCCGGCGGATCGGGGTCCAGAGCCGGGCGCTCGCGGCGAAGCGCGCGGGCGTGGTGGCGAAGGTGGCGCCCGAGCTGCCGGAGATCCTCGGCGGCGGCTTCCGGCCGGCCTTCCTCGCGTACGCCCGGACCCGCCCCATGACCGGCGGCTACCGCCGGGACGCGCTCGACTTCGTGGAGCACCTGCTGCTGGCCGACCGCCCCGAGGACCCCGTGGCGCGGCGCGCGCTCACGGAGTGGTGGCAGGACCGTTCCGGCAGCCGCCCGCCCGGCCGCGCGACCCGGCTCGTCCGGGCCGCCCGCCACGCACTCGTCAGGAGATGACCATGGGCATCGTCGTCCTCGGCCTCTACGCGGCCGGCCTCACCGGCATCGCGCTGCTCGTCGCCCGGGTCGTCCGGTCGCGCCGCGGCCCCGGCGGGCCGGTCCACGACCGGTACGAGGCCGCCTTCCTGACGGGCGGTCCGGCCCGGGTCGTCGACACCGCGCTCGCCTCGCTCCAGGCCGACGGCCGGCTCGCGATCGGCGGCCCCGGCATCGTGGCCGTCGTCCGGCCCACCGCGCACGACCCGGTGGAGCGCGCGGTGCTCCAGGAGCACGCCGGCGCCCCGCACGGGGCCCTGCACCACCTGCGGCTCGCGGTCATGCGGCACCCGGCCGTGCAGGAGATCGGCGACGGGCTCGCCGGACGCGGCCTGGTCGTGGACCCGTCGAGCCGGCGGTCGATCCTCCGGTGGTGCGGCGTGCTCGGCTTCGGCGCGTTCCTGCTCTTCCCCGTCACCGGGGTCCTCACGATCGTGGACTTCGCCACGAGCACCGAGGCGTCGGTCCCGCTGCTGGTGAAGACGCTCCCGCTGCTCCTCGCCTGCGGGGCCACCGCCCTCTCGTGCGCGGCGGTCTCCGCGAAGCAGGTCACCCCGGCCGGGCTGCGGGCCCTGTCGGCCTACGGCCGCGGTCAGGGCCACCTCGCGGACGCCGGGCACCTGGTGGCGCTGCACGGGCTGCGGGCCCTGCCCGACCCGGTGCTGCGGGAGCAGCTCCTCGCCGCCGCGCGGGTCCACGGGACCCCGCGCCGCGGCCGCGGGCGGCGCCCCTCCTCCGGGGCGTACTCCTCCTCGGACGCGGCGGCCCTGGGCCTTGCGGCGACGTGGTGCGCGGGCACCAGCGCCTGCGGCGCCGGATCGGACCCGGGCTCCGGCGGCAGCTCCTGCTCGGCCGGTTCCTGTTCCTCGGGCTCCTGTTCCTCGGGCTCCTGCTCCGGCGGCGGATCGAGCTGCGGCAGCTCCGGCGGCAGCTCCTGCTCCAGCTCCAGCAGCAGCTCCTGTTCGAGCTCCAGCGGGAGCTCGTGCTCCAGCTCCAGCAGCTGACCGGAGCTCCGCACGGCGGGCGCGCCCATTCGAGTGGCGGGCCCGCCCGTCCTGCCGTAGAACTCGGACATGATCTGGGTTCCGCTCTTCCTGGTGGCCTGCGTCGCCGCGGGGCTCGGCTGCGCGCGGGTCTGCCGTGCGTCCCTCCGGGCCGTCCGGCCGCGCCCCGGTGACGGGCGCGCCGACGCGGACGTGGAGCTGACGTTGTGCGAGGCGGCGTACCTGGCCGGGGGGCCGCTGCGGGTCACGGACCTGACGCTGGTGACGATGCACCGGGCACGGCGGCTGCTGCTGGCCCACACCGGCTGGGCCACGGTCGTGGACGCGGGCGGGGCGGGGGGCGACCCGCTGGAGCGGGCCGTGGTCGGCGCCATCGGGCCCGCCGGGCAGCGCCCGGTGCCCGCCGTCCGGCCGCTGGTGGCCGCCGACGCCTCGGTGCGGGCCGTGGAGGAACGGCTCGTCGGGCGGGGGCTGGCCGTGCCGGCGGTGGGCCGGCGGGAGATCGCGGACGGGGTGCGGACCGTGAAGGCGGGGTTCCTGCTCTCCCTGCTCCTGGGGGCGGTGTCCGGGCTGCTCGTGCCGGCCGCCGAGCGCACCCTGGTGCTCGCCGCGTTCTCGCTGCCGCTGACGGGCGCGGGGCTCTGCCTGTTCATCGGATCGTTCGAGCGCTACCCGTACACGCGCTGGGCCTCGCCGGCCGGGCAGCGGCTGCTCTCCGGTCTCTGCGCGACCGATCCGCTCACGGCGCTGGCGACGCGCGGGCCGGCGGTCCTGGAGCCGGAGCTCCGCGCGGCCTTCCGGGGGGACGACACCCGGCGCGGGACGTGAGGGGAGACGGGACGGGGCCTCACGAGGAGGCCCCGGGAGGACGCCGGTGGGGGGGGGGGGGGGGGGGGGGGAGCAGGGGGGGGGAGGGGGGGGGGGGGGGGGGGGGGGGGGGGGGGGGCGCCTGCCTCTTTTTCTTTTCTGTGTCGGGTGGGGGGGGTCGGGTGAG